>JBDTKK010000090.1:0-8627 GCA_039935335.1 Chitinophagaceae bacterium | reverse complement strand
CCATGGCTTTCAAAGATTTTTCCGCGCCAAATACCATGCCTTTTCTTCGCTGTCCGCGGTCAAATTCTATTGCTTTTGCTCCGGCCACTTCACTCACGCGACCGCCGGCAGCGCGGGTTTGGATGTCCATTTGCCAGAGTCGGAAGTACGCATGGATATAGCCTTGCGTGTAGTAGAGGTCATGCGCATTTTGCGCGCGGATATGGGGCACCAATCGGTCTTCCAACCAAACTTCAACCGGTGCTTCAATGCCTTTCAGCGTAAGATTTTTATTGAAATCTTCAGACACATTTTCGGCAGCAGCCATCGCGCCATTTATCGGGTCAATAATTTTTCCAATAGCCGGCAAAGCACCGATGGGATGATTGAGCAACCAAATGATGGTGATAGTGAGGAGGAGCGGTATAATCCGCAGGATGCGCATGGGTGATTTTTGGATAAAGTAAAAGGTAAAAATCAAAAATTGAATCTTTGGAGGTCAATTATGTTTCCACCATAGGCGACCTCAAGGGTTCGAAGCTTCTTTTCGGCGACGGGAAGAACCCGCCCCAACATTTTTTACCTTTTACCTTTTACCTTTTGATTTTTATTCCGGCAGCGCTATCTGAAAAGTATCTCGACTGCTCAAAGTCAGTGTCCGCGCGCGTAGCCAGGGATTCAGGATTTTAAGCATCTTGTAAGACGAGCCATTTGCCTGTACCCAATCATTAAGGTTTGGAATGCTGGAAGTCACGGTTATTGTTCTAGTGTTGAAGGGTGCATAAGCATCTCCCGCCTGAATAATGTATCCCATGTTGTGGGCATTGCTGATGAGGTATTTTAAGGCAAGAATGCGGAAGATGTATCGATTGGTTTCTTCGGGAAAAATCAGGTCGTAGTAATTCTTGCTGCCTTGAAAAGTGGCCTGACTATTATAGCCGCCCATGCCACAATTGTAGGATGCTGCAGCCGCTGTCCAGGAGCCGAATTTGTTGTACGCCGCCTGGAAATATTTGCAGGCTGCGTCGGTGGCTTTGGCTACGTCGTAGCGTTGGTCCACCTCGTCATTAATGATGAGGCCGTATTGCTGTCCGGTAGCACTCAAAAACTGCCAAAAACTTTGAGCGCCCGCAGCCGAAGTAAGGTGCTGCAAAGAGCTTTCGGCAACGCAGAGATATTTGAAATCGTCGGGGATGCCATTGGCTTTCAGGCGCTGTTCGATGACCGGAAAATAACGACTGCTCAACTTTAGAATGTAGAGTAGAGAACCGTGCGCGTAATAGTTGATTAAGATGTCGCGGTCTAGGCGTTCGCGCACTTCCCAGCGATTGAGTGGCGTAGGTTCTCCGGCGAAAGAAATGGTTTTGGGAAGGTCTGGTGCATACCATTTGTACTGTAGTTTCCCGTCGGCTTTTTTCTCAATCAGGTCGTTACCTGGGTCTCCTTTATCAAAAGAAAAGAAGGCCAGAATTGATGCTCCAAGCAACATGCCTGCGGCTAAAGTCAGGAGGGTTTTTGTTTGAAATTTCATGAGCTTGTGAGAGGATTTACGGAGAAGATGAAAGCTAAGTTTTTTTAGTCAAAAAATTTTCAAAAATGCAATCTAGAGATTCTGTTTTGGTCGCGTTTAGCTGGTGTTTAAGCTCAATAGAAATGGGGGCTCTGAAGCCCAATTCATGGAGGAGTTGTATTTTTAAGGAAACCACTATCCTTTATCATGAAAGCTTTTTACGTCCTTAAAAATGCCTTGGTTTCGAGTTTGCTTATCGGTATTTTTTCGTTGAGCAGTTGCTATAGTTATAAGCTCGCCACGAAAGCTCAAGCCAGCACCGACTATTCCAAGGAAAGCACGATTCACGCCTATAGTTTGTTCTGGGGCGTGCTTAATAAACCTCAAGTATTGCCAACAAAAAACTGCAATGATTTGAAGCTCGGCGGTGTCTCTGAAGTGATGATTAGAACCAATTTTGGAAATGCCTTACTCACCATCGCAACCCTCGGTATCTATTGCCCAGTAAGCGTTTCGTGGCGATGCTCAAAGCCTTGTGGGAATGGGGGAGGGGAGGAATTGTAGTGGAGTAGATAGTAATTAGTAACTAGTAGAGAGTAGATAGATTTTCTGAAAGTACGCCCATCTTCAAAACAAACCTTCGCGCCTTTGCGTGCTCTTAGCGTCTTTGCGCGAACAAAAATCAAATCACCCTTTGCGCCTTTGCGTCCTCTTAGCGTCTTAGCGCGAAATAAATTTTTAAATCAAAATGATTATCGTAAAACACGGCCCAAGCGAATGGCATAATCTACATGGCACGGTCAGCCAAAAAATTGTGGATTATTACGACCTCAATAACGATCCAAAAGCCAGTGGTCTCGACACTTACAACGATACCACGGCAGGTATTCAAAATCTCTTGAAGGAAAGTATAGCTTCTGGCATTCCCATTAAACCTTTAGGAGGAAATTGGTCGCTGTCGTCCATAGCGGCAACGCCGGGGATTTTGCTCAATACTCGTTTGTTGAACTATAGTTTTCCGATTGGTGAGGGTAGCGTTGTTCCTCAATATTCCGGCTCTGCAAGCCAACTTTATTTCGCGCAATGTGGCTGTGGTATTTGGGAATTGAATGCCCGACTTCGGAAGAGAAATTTATCCCTTCCTGCCTCCGGCAACAGCAACGGCCAGACTATTGCCGGCGCTATGGCAACTGGTACACATGGCGCTGGTATTAGCTTTGGCGCGATTCAGGATGCGGCGGTTGGCCTGCATATTATCGTCAGTCCGACGCGGCATGTATATATCGAGCGTGCTTCGCAACCCGTGATGGCAGATTCTTTCGTTGCTAAAATCGGTGCCGAATTGCTTCGCGATGATGAACTCTTTTATGCAGCCTTGGCTGGGCTTGGAGCATTCGGTTTTGTGCATGGTGTGATGTTGCAGACAGAGCCGCTTTATCTCCTAGAAGCTTATCTCCGCCGCGTACCTTTTGATGATGCCTTCAAGCATCAAATTTCAACGCTGGATTTTACGTACAATGGCTTGCCTTATCCCAACGAAATACCCTTTCATTTTCAATGTCTGCTCAACCCTTACGACATAGACAAAGGCGCGTACATGACGGTTATGTATAAGCGTCCTTATCGTACGGACTATACACCTCCGCCCCTTGCTGGCGGCGGCCTTGGGCCAGGTTATGATACTCCGGCTATCATTTCAAAGGTGACAGGAATACTTCCAGGAACAGTGCCTTTAATCGTCACTAAAGTTGTGGGCGGAAACTTGAAACCTTATGAAAAGGTGTTTGGCACTTTGGGCGAGATCTTTGACAATACGGCATTCTCGGGAAAAGTATCTTCGGCTGCGATGGGTTTCTCTCCATCAGAGATTTTAAAGGTTGTTGATATCCTCATGCAGGTGAATAAAGATGCGGGACCTTTTGTCGGGCTATTTGCCTTTCGCTTTGTCAAGAAATCCCAGGCCTTAATGGCATTTACACACTTTGACCCTACCTGTGTTTTGGAGCTGGATGGGGTGCAAGGGCCGGCGACCGACCGCTTCTACAATGCGGTTTGGAATGCCTTAGAAGCTGCGGGAATTCCCTATACTTTTCATTGGGGGAAGATGAATGGGATGACACCGCAGCGTTTGCAGAAAATGTACGGCAACAACCTACAGCGCTTTACTGCCGCGCGTTCTAGGCTGATGGATGCTAATGCGCTTTTGGCTTTTAGCAATGATGCTTATAAGACTTGGGGATTGGACGCGGGAACTACATCGGGTGGGGAAGTGTTCGTCTAGGCATCTTTTCGCACACGTATGCGCCATTCTAACGTTTGGATGTCCCAAATCGGGTTTTTGATAGCCATTTCGGCGAAGTGGTGTCTATTATGATCAGACGTCTTTGTTATGGGTCTGTTATTTGGATACAACAAAATATCGCATAATTATTTTTTATTGTATCTATATCAATGTAGTTTGAAGTTGATTATTATTAAATTTGTTTAATACAAATTAATTTTACCTAGATTTTAATGAATATATTCATTCTAGATTACTTAGAATGTCCGGTAAGCGATTTTGTATTCAAGAAATGAATTGTAAATTTGTATTGCTCTTGGTGCTTTATTGGGAGATATAGGTGGAGTTCACCTTCTTCGAGTCTATCCTAATCAACAGTTTACATTCATGATTAGTTTTTTTTATGAATCCATTTGTTTGTATTTTTTTGCACGTTAAAAGTACAGGTTGTGCTATAAGTCAATCAGTATTTTTTAAAGACTTTATGATGGTGCCTGAGCATTCGAATATTAGGGTTTGTGAAGAGTCGGTATTTTTCAAAGAGAAGAACAAGAGCATTATTGTTTTTAGAAATTGTAAAAGGGAATCTTTCCAGGTTTTTGTGGGCTACTTCGGCAGGCTTCCGGGGAACTTTTGGTTCAAATGGTTTTGCTGTCTTAAAAGTAGAGACGTATCGTTATTATTTAAAAAAAGGACACAGATTACGTGCCCTCCATGACTAGTGGGAAAAATCGCTAAGATGCTGTTCTTCACAGATAAAAGAAGGGGCGTTACCGAAAAGCCCAAAAAGAGTAGGCTCAAAATATCAATACAATAAAACTTAAAATAATGACTCAATCAGACGAGACAAAAGTGATGGAAGCTCTGTATGACAGACTCTTTCAAGCCGTAACCTATGCACCTGCAGGTCAGGAATCGCAATTCAATCAAAAGACAACGTTTGTTCAGTTTGCAAAAAACCAGCCGCTCAACGCCAGTGATTTTGCCAACCCTTTATCGCCGGTTAACCCAGGAGGAAATCTCAATTCTTCTGAGTTATTTGCGAGGATGGTGGACATCCAACCTGCGCTTTCCTCCGATTATGCACCCACCGCTAACTTGGTAAGTGGTACCTACTTGCAAATAGTGAACGGAGCTAACACTAAACTGACTAACGATGCCGCGCAACTTAAATTATATAATCAAGCGTACAGTTATCTGAACACTACGATTAAAATCAAAGATTTTACCGGTGTGGAGACAACTTCAATTCAGCCTTCGGCTATCTACAACACCTATTCTAACAATAGAACAGCCTATGTTGCAGCATTATGTGCTTATCGTACTGCATATCTGGGTTACGACCTTACAAAGATTCCTGACCAGCGCCAGTGGCAGGCAAATGAGCCAATGCTTGCAAATGCAGTGAGCTCAACCTATAATACATGGCGCAGTCAAGGAGCAACGCAGGTAGAGCAAGCAATTGCCGCATTGGCATCATCTATCAATAATATTGTTGCAAAAACCATTTCCGATGCACAGTCCGATATGGTGACTAGCAAAATGGCCTCAAGTATGGGCATTGCTGCACCTTGGTATATGACTTATGCTACACCAACAAACTGGTATGATCCTAGTGCGGTTAATAATTTTTCCTCACTTACACTGAAAAGTGATAATCTTACAACATCAGGCAACACTAGCTATACCGATTATAGTTCGGGTGGGTCAGCTAGTTGGGGATTATGGTCTGTGAGTGCTGAAGTAGGCGGCCACCATCAAGAGTCACATGAACATATGAACGCGGATACCTTTCAATTGTCTGCCAAAATTGCTGTGGTTCAAATAAATCGCCCCTGGCTCAATGATCTTCTGTTTAAACTACAGGGATGGTGGCTTACAGGACAAAAAGTGGGAGGAATCTCTAACGGCCAGCTTGCAAACAATAGTAAAGGCCTCCTGCCATTGATACCAACTGCTTTTATCATAGCACGTGATATTTCCATCACTGCCAACTGGACAGACTCGGATAAAAGCCATGTAGAAGATAGTATTGCTACAAAAGCGAGCGTCGGTTGGGGGCCATTCTCTGTGAATGGTAGCTACTCCCACGGAAGCTCATCAGATTATTTTCATTCCAGCTTTAATGGTGGGACACTAGCCATTCCAGGAATGCAAGTAATTGGCTGGGTAAATGAAATAGTTCCATCCTCAGCGTCATTGGCAGTCTAAATAAGGTATCTAACCCTTTTGTTAGTCAGGTTTATGGCAGTTCTGGTGTTTTTCCTTACCGGAACTGCCATTTTTTTTGAAATATTATGCTACTACAAATTACAGAACATCTTAAAGAAGACTTGCTCCAAGAAGGAAGTCTTTTGACCAATATCCCACCTGAAATACAAAGCGCAACTACAGCGTCGTATGGTGTAGCAAATGCCCGATTGGTACCACCTACAGCTCAAATGCATCCAGTTATACAGCTTAACATGGTGCCAACACCGATTGATATCTCTCAATATGCTAATCCTTATGGTCCTACTAATCCCAATGGGGACACTATAAGTTTGTTTAGATTTCGGGAGCTCACAAACAATATCCCCGATTTTGAGACTTTTTATTTTTCCAGCGGAAGCTATATAGAAGATGTATATGCAAATATAGTAAATGGTGCCAGTAGCAAGCCAAATGCCACATTTACCCAACAGGCATTTAGCAATTCCATACAAAAATTAGCCAATTCAAAATTGGCAGCCCTTACTATTTATCCGGGTAGCTGGTGTCCTGTATTTGCCAGTCCAAGTGATTGGTACACTCAAGTAACGCAAAAGCAAAATCTATTTTCCACGTCACTCAATTTGCAAGATCCGGTATCGTCCGTCAATCAGGATTTTACAGTCATAGGCAATCAAGGCACAGAATCTTTGGACTGGAATCAAATCAATACGCAAGGTAAAGTGGTGTCAACGCCGCTGAATAAAGGAAGCGTATTGAATACAGTGAGCTATAAATTTATGGTGGTGCAAATTAACCGCCCGTGGTTAGATTTAAGCCTCTTTAGTATGGGCGGCTGGTATCTGGCAGGGCAGGATACAGGATTTGTATCAAGTGGAGACGCTACTAACAATAATGGTATAATGCCACTATACACAACGGCATTTATTCTAGCCACAGATTTGGAAATAACAGGCAGCTTGCAACAAGCTGACGCATCTCTCCTTGCAAACAATCTTGACAACAACGAAGCAATAAATCTCGGACCATTTAATATTAGTTCAATTATTTCCAGCCCAAAATCCAATAACGTTACTCTTTCTAATAATGGGTATTTCATCGTTGCCTGGATTAGCAAAATTATTGGTCTTGCGCCAAAAATTGATTCTTAGTCAAGTAGTTCATTTCGGTGTTTTATAGGGAGATTCGTATAAGACTTTCAAAGGCTTCGCAGCCTTATCAACTAGATGGCAGTAATGATTATTGTTGCCCGATAACATAAGCCCCAAAACCCCTGAACTTCGCTGATATTTTTCTACCCGTGCTGAAATACTTTTCCTCCCTTTCCCTAATCTTTTTTCTGGCCTCAAATTCCCTTTTTGCGCAAAAAAATCCCGCAAAAGCTACGCAGAAACACAAGCATGTTTTCTACTTTTCCTGGGGCTATAACGGCGAGTCTTACACAAAAAGTCAAGTGCATGTAAAGCAGTCTAGCCTCGGCAACGACTACACTTTCCATGATGTAAAATCCGAAGACCACAAAGGTTGGGATCATGATTTTTTCAAAAAGCAACTCACCATTCCGCAATACAACTATCGCATCGGCTATGTGTTGGACGAAGACCGTGGCATCGGCATCGAGCTCAATTTTGACCATACCAAACACATCTTATCCGAAGACCAAAACCTGCGCATGAGCGGGCAGTTTGAAGGTAAAACTGTGGACACAAACATTCTATTTTCCAGCGCCAATGGTTTCCATTATTACCTAAATAACGGTGCTAATTTCTTCCTCTTCAACTTCGTGAAGCGCTTCAAACGCTATGAGTTTTTTGATGGAAAAATCAGAATTGATGGCCTTGCAAAAGCAGGAATCGGGCCTGTTATTCCCCACGTGGACAACTCTTTGTTCGGCATGCAGAACGACCCTAAATTTCAATTTGGCGGCTGGAACGTAGGCGTAGAAGGCGATGTGAAGGTGAGTTTCTTTAAGTACCTCTATCTGGAATACGGCATGAAGTTGGATTATGCCCGCTACAGTAACCTTAGTGTTTATGAAGGCACAGCTCGCGAAGCCTTCGGCACATTTGAGCAAATTCTTAGCCTCGGACTACAATTTCCAATGAAGCACAAATAGCATTGTAGAATAGGCGTGGCATGATTTTGACTTCGTGATGGGCAAATGAACATAATGAAGCTTTCCAAAATCACCATCCTAGCTTTTCTACTTACCTTCTCGTTGGTGGCTTGCAATACCAGCAAGAAGATGACCAAAAGCAATGAACCTTACACTTCGTTGCGTGCTGAATTGAAATCATCAGCAGTCGTGCTTAAACTGGGCGATACTATTAAGGTCATTTACCCCGAAATGGCGATGTTCGATTTCGGTAAAGATGTTGTCAAGACTGAAGCAATTAATTCTTTTGTCCGCTTCGCAAATATCATGAAAACATACCCCGATGTAAACATGATTATCAACGGCTACACCGACAATGTAGGCACTGATGAAATAAATTATGACCTTTCCAAACGCAGAGCCATAGCTGCTTTCAACTTGTTGAAGGATGATGGTGTCGCAGAGTCCCGAATGATAACTATGGGGCGCGGCCCGCAACATCCTATAAACAGCAACGCGACCGATTATGGTCGCGCGCAAAATAGGAGAGT
>JBDTKK010000089.1:0-4379 GCA_039935335.1 Chitinophagaceae bacterium | reverse complement strand
TTCGTGTAGTCATCCTGAAACAAGTTCAGGACAGGTAGCCGAATTTATTTCGGCATCTATTATATTACTTCGCACAATAGAACCCGAAACAAGTTCGGGTTGACCGAGAAAGCGCCTAGTACAAAATAGGTGTCTAAACGGTATAAGGAAGCGATTGCTCCAGTTTTTGTTCGGGATTCAATTTGTTCGAGCGATTGCCAGCATCCGTCCCTACACCTTTTGAATTTTGAATTTTGAATTTTGACTTTTCAAAGTTCCTTCTCCAATTCCTCCCGCGTCTTAATCAGAAACACCTTCTTTCCGGTTGCCGTAAACTCCGGTTGTTGGCAGGCGAAAAGCTCATCAATTACACCGTGTAAAGCCTCTTGTGTCGGCCGCGTTTCGCTATAGGAAAGTTTACGCGCTAAGGCCATAAATAATTGTTGCTGCCTACCGCCAAAAGCCGTGCCGGATGCGTGTTTCAGCTTGTCCAACGCTTCTTCAATCAACGCTTGTTCGCCACCAGAAGGAAGCCCTGCTGGTGTACCTTGAATCACAAAACTACCCGTGCCAAAAGGTTCAATATCAAAGCCAATCTTTTTGAGGTCGGGTAAGATTTCTCCTAGTAATGCAGCATCAACTGGCGGTATTTCCATAGAGATGGGAAAGAGCAAACGCTGTGTGGGTGTGTCGTTTCCTTGCCATTGTCGCTCTAGTCTTTCCTGCCAAATCCGCTCTCGAGCTCTGCGCAAATGCACCATCAGAAGTCCGCTTTTTACAGTCGTTACCAGTAAAGCCCCTTGAACACTAAGCACAGGTTGTCCGCGCTGGGAAGCGGCATCAAAAGGTTCCGGCGAAGTCATAGTAAAGGTCATCTGTGCGCTACTTGGGGGCACTTGTGTATCCGGCTTTAAATCGCTTTGAGGTTCAGGAAATTTGGTGCGCCCATAAAGCTCTTTCCAGCGCTGGGCTTCGCTTTCAGGGGCAATGCGATGTGCTTGATTGGGGCGGGAAAAGGTTTGGTAGAGATAGTTATCTTTCGTCTTTTCTAGTTCCGTTGCCGTTTCCGGAAGTTGGATGGAAGGCAAGGATTGTATCTCCGGATTGAGACTGAAATCCAAGCTGGGCGCAATATTGTAGCGAGCTAGGGAATGCTTTACTGCAGCTTGTAGGTAGGCGTACATCAATCTATCGTCTTCAAACTTCACCTCTTGCTTAGTAGGATGCACATTTACATCCACGCGTGCTGGGTCAATTTCCAAAAACAAAACGTAGAAAGGAAAAGCGTCTTTTGCAATCATTTGCCCATACGCCGTGCTCACCGCATGATTTAGAAAAGGGCTTTTTATAAATCGATTGTTGATGAAGAAGAACTGCTGCCCGCGCGACTTTGAGGCCGATTCAGGCTTGCCAATAAAGCCATGAATGTTTAGAAATTCTGTGTCTTCATCCACAGGTACGAGGTTCTTAGTGTAGTTATTCCCAAGCAGTCCAATAATTCGGTGTTTCAGGTTGCCCGATTCAAGGTGCATTTGCTCATTGCCATTATGCCAAAGCTGGAAATTCACAGTGGGATGAGCCATGGACACACGGGTGAACTCATCAATGATGTGCCGGAGTTCGGCATTATTACTCTTCAAAAAATGCCTGCGGGCAGGAACATTGAAGAAGAGGTTTTTTATCATCAAATTGGTGCCGGGCGAGGTAGCCATGGGCTCTTGAGATTTCACCTCTGTGCCTTCAATTACAATGCGCGTACCGAGGTTCGCGTCGTGCTGGCAAGTCCGTAGTTCCACTTGCGCCACCGCAGCAACAGAAGCCAAAGCTTCACCTCGAAAGCCCATTGTGCGGATGCTAAATAAGTCGTTGATGTCTTGGATTTTGGAAGTCGCGTGCCGCTCAAAAGCCATGCGGGCATCGGCGGTACTCATGCCTTTGCCGTTGTCTATTACCTGTATTAATTCTTTACCGGCATCGCGTAGAAACAAAAGGATTTCTGTAGCTCCAGCATCAACGGCATTCTCCAAAAGCTCTTTTACCGCAGAGGCAGGGCGCTGAATGACCTCACCGGCAGCAATTTGGTTGGCAATATGGTCGGAAAGAAGGTGGATGATATCTGGCACGGCAGGGCAAAGGTAGGGCGAGGACGAAAGGTAGAAATGCGGGCAACTTCAACACGAAAATGCCGATGCTTTTCTAAATCGAAAGTCGCAAAGTGACGAACAATCTTCTGGGGAAAAAGGAACTTCCTCCACTTGAATGGACACCTGCAGAATAAGCACCGGTTGGCGTGAGTTCGGTGACGTTGAAAATGTTTTTCACACCTGCGGTTACGTCCAGTTTTTGCTTAAGAAATCTCCGATTCAAGGATGCATCCATGGAATGAAATGCGGGTAATTCTACATCGTACAAAGCAAGCCCATCGGGCAAAGCGCTCAACTGGCGTGCCTTTCCAGTGAATTTATAGAAGAGAGAGAAATTGACTTTTGCATCGTGAAGGGTATAGCGTAAGGTAGCAGTAGCCTCAGGGATGTTGAAGGAATTGTAGCCGCTATCCGCCGCCAAAACATGGGTTATGCCCGCGCCGAGCAAAGCATAAAACTGTTTCCATTCTCCCTCCACTTGAAGGTTGCCAATCGCGTTTTGTTGGTGGGCAATATTGGCATAGATGCGGCTGATACTGCTCGGGTCTATGTCGGGATTTGCAAGGCTGATTTCATCATGCACATCATTATAAAAACCGGTGAGCGTTACGCCGCCATGAAGGGCGGAAGTGGTGGCATATTGCCAAGACGCTGATGCTTGAAAGTGATTGCCGTATTCCGGTTTCAGGTTTGGATTGCCAATGATGTGGTGGTTCTGGTCTATAAACTCGAGGTACTTTTCTTTGAGCGAAGGAGTTCTAAATCCTTTGGCATAAGAGGCTCGAACCTGGAATTTTTCTTTTGGATTGTAAAGCAGGGTGAAGGAATAGATAAAGGGTGCAGTTGTTTCAGAATTATAAGCTTCCCGCAACCCCAATTGCAGGGTTAAGCTTTCCTTGAAAAATGCCGTGGAGAAATTCCCGTACAAGGCATAGTTCTGCGAGTTATGGTCGAGGCCGCCAAACTTGCCACTTTGGCCTGTTTGAAGAAGGATATCATAACCACCATCATAACGAAGACGTTTCCAAGAATTAGCATAATTGCTGCGTAGTGTAATATCGTCAAAGCGGCTCGTATCCTGCGTTCCAAGGGAAGTGTCGCGGGTTTCAGATAGAGTCGTGAGGTCAATTAATTGCGACTCGCGGATACGACGATAGTAGGCATAGCCATTGTCAAAACGCCATGCTCCAGTCTTGCCCAATTTGCCTTTGATAGAAAGTCGATTATTGGCGCGGGAAGTACGATAATATTCATCCACCGCAGTAGCGGAATAAGGCCAGCCAATCACAGAACCTCGATTGATAATGGTCTCTTTCACTAAATCCGAAGCTGCTGTTACTTCTACTCCCGACTTAGAATTGTACTGATATTTTACATTGCCCAGCAATTGCTCCTTTGGCTTGAAAAGCCTCGCCCGGCGGGGATTTAGGGTATCGGAATAGCCATAGCCATCAGAAAAATTTCTACCAATGCCTGCTTGAATACTATGATGTTCATTTAATCGAAATCCACCAGCAACATCAACATTATACTTGCCCACAGTTTCATAATTCAAGCCTGCACTGACATCTGCTTTCTTCTTCGTCCTATCCGTAATAATATTAATCACACCGCCCAAAGCATCTGAGCCATAAAGCACGCTCATTGGCCCCTGCACGATTTCTATTCTACTTACATTATTTAGGCTCAATTGACCCAAATCAATATTGCCATTCTCTCTTCCATTCACCGGAAGCCCGTCTATCAGCACTTTCAGCTTGTCGCCACCGAGGCCTTGCATGCTCGTATTCGAGCCCAAAATCGCATCTGTATTGATATTGATATTGAGTTGTGTAGTCAAGGCATCGGCCACCGTCATCGCTCCCTGCGCCCGCATAGCTGCTTTAGTAATCACTCGATATTGAGATAGCGCATTCTGCAATCGAACGGGTTGGGAAAGTCCGGTCACCACAGTTTCCTGAAGGGTAGAATGGAGGGTTTGCGTAAGAGAATCTTTTTCCAAAGAATTCCCTGAAACTCCTTGCGCAGCAAGCCTTCCGGCTGACCCGACAAGTAATAAAACCAACAAGATTTTTTTATCCAACTTCATCAAGGAAGGCATTCTATCAATAAAAATGGAGCACAGACTTTAATTGGCCTGTGCTCCACTAAAAAGGAAGTATTTCAAGGCTTAGTGAGCGACCACAAGGCGGCTGCTTAGACTAAGATTTTCTCCGGCAATCCTCACAGCATAAACACCGGGAGCAAGGTTTGCGG
>JBDTKK010000088.1:0-4328 GCA_039935335.1 Chitinophagaceae bacterium | reverse complement strand
ATCCCGTAGCCTCCAGGCTACAATTCCGCTCGGCGTAGGCTTTAGTCGTTTCCTGAAAATCAGGCATACTTGGCAAGAAAAAGAACCTTGATTCCAAGTCGTTGGCTATCTCTTTCAAGTCATCTATAGCGTTCTTGAAGTTTTTAGTTTCCACTTTTGCAATTCCCTTCGTGCGGACATAGCGCATCGTAACGTACTGGCGCAATAGAGAATAGTGCAAATCTCTAATTGAGGAAATCAAATCATTTACCAGCATTAGTGATTCCTTGTCCAGGTCATCAAACCAGGTTATGCTTTCAATCTGTTCAACCAGATTATTAATCTTCGCGGATTTGTTGGAAAGGAGTTTTTTAAACTCAATGATTGTATCCAGAAATCTATTGACTTTCTGTTCGTCTAATGCGGCTTCTTTCTTTTCTTCAAAAGAAAATTCCCTGACACGTTCTATTGTTCGGGTAATTTCAGGTTTTGATGCTGTGTAGTTCATGCTCTTTTTGTTTACTGAATAAAGTTACTGGCAAAAGGATTTAGGAGGCCGTTTGGTCGTAGCCTCTAGGCTATACTTAAAAAGTTTCGTAACCCCTCCTTCTTCACCCGCGTCACTTTACCTTCTTTCGCCTGCCTCCGGCTTTCTCTAATCTTCAGGACAAACTCGGGATTATAGGTTTCCTCTTGGACTATCTCGAACTTTATTTTGGGTGCGTCCATAAATGCTCTAAGGGCAGAAATCTGTTCTGATGTTTGTGGATGCGCAATAAATATGTCCTGTGTTTTCATGAGCTGCCAAAATCTGAAGTTAGACGAAGGTACGTTATTCGGTAAGAGCTGGGTTACTAATAATCGCAAAAACTGCGTATCCTATTGAAAATTCTAAAAACAAAAAAGACCAAGTAAATAAATTCATCTCAAAATATTTGAAGTTGCCCTTCATTGGCCCCCTTGCTTATTTCATACGATTTGTCGTCCTTTTTTGACAGAATACCTACCTTTAAAAGGTCACCACAAATTTTTCTCACTTTACGTCCCAAACTTTCATATGTCGTTGGTTCTATTTCTTTTCCGTGAAGTTGAAAATACAGTTCAGGAGTAATCACGTTGGGCTTTATCGATTGATTGTTGTAAGTATTATACCTGTAAATAGTATTCAAGACTCTTCTGTGGGCATCGTCCAAACCACTCAATGATTTTCCGGTTTGCGTCTCAATCTGTTGGGTAAAGTCAACAATTGTGAATTCTTTGTCCAAAATATAAACGGGCGTTTGTTCCGAGCTCGCAGATGAATGCTCAAATACCAGCCCAGCTTGTTTTAAGTCCGTGAGTACATCAAAGTGATTATTACTTGGACTTAGGAGAATTGTATATAGCCGTTTTTGATTAAGACGTTCAGATTTTAGGAGATAGGCTAAAACCAATTCATGCTCTCGTGTGATTTTCCCATTAAGCCGCTTACTTAAATAGCCATGAAAAGAGTCCATCCATCTTTGGGTTTCATCATTCATTAGTTTACCTGATGGAATTACCAATGATATAGTGTCTGGAGTTGATAGATCGTAATAGGGGACATCTATTTGATTTTCAAGGCAAACGCTCACTAATGTTGCCATACCAATTCCCTGACTTTCAATTTTGTCAAACGCTTTTAAAACATTGGCGAGTTTTGGATTTTTTGTTTCAGGAACTCCAGATATAATTCGCCTAATTTCATTCTTTGTTGAAATGTCGGTAATAAGCATTTTTTGTTTAAAGCTTCCAGGGTTCTTGATTTCAAGACTCTCTCCAGGATTAATTTTTATGGTGATGAATTTATTGGCAACATAATCTCTATGTGCAAAGGCATTGTTTATCACCTCGCGGACTAGTTTTTCAGGAAATTCTGGTTCACTTCTTCCACCGCCAATATAACTTCTTCCAACTTTAATGTGCCCCCAAACAAATGAGAAAGCATCATCCATTAAGTTGATTACATCATTTTGAGAAATTCTTTTATCTCGCCCAATGTCACTACCTGTTTCAAAATAGCAATCAACTTCGGCCCTGTACTCAAGGTATTGAAAAGGCTCCTTACCAAACAGTAAAAGGCCAAGTACAGTTACAGCACCTTCGCTATTAACACAATACCTCCTTATAAGGAAGTCTAATGCATCATCAAGGTCTTTCTTAACGGTCTCTTTCCTGCCTGTTATGTTTATCTTTACAATGAATTGATTAATTTTGTCAATGTCTAAATCGTTCAACACTGCTTTTGCGACTGGGCTAATCTCTTTTGAATATTCCAATTCAGCTTTGTATTCGCGGTGTTGTATTATTTTCGGTGTTGGAATTACTTTATCTTGAGTTAAAACACGTTCATAATAAACGCTATCGAACTTCAAATATTTTAAGTCTTCACTTAAAGGGCGAACTATAATAACGGCAAGTGTCTTTCCAAGCACATTTCTATAATCAAAGTCTATATTGTCCGAAAGGTCGAGAAAATCATTGTTGTCATTCTTGAAAAATTTGCTTCTAAGGTCTATAATTTTACCTTCATTGTTTCTATCAAAGCCGGGGAAGGTATATTGTTTATTGCGCTCTCTGATTCCACAAATTACATACCCTCCATTTGTATTCAGGTAGGCGCATATTGTTTGCTTTAACGAAGTCCATTCTGTGCCGGATGAAAGGTCTTTCAATTCAACAATCTCGTTCTCGTTATCCTGAAAATGTCCGCTAGAAAGTGTGATTTCAATCCCCAGAATTATTCTATCTAGCAAGTCGTTTTTTTCTGTCATGATGTTTATAAGAGGATTTCTATTTTGTTAGATTATCAAGAGAGAAAATGAAACCAAAGGTGGCAAACAGCTCGTAAATGTACAATCGTTCGGCACAAACTACACTCGCGATAGGCTCCAGCCTACTGCCTGCCCCGAGGGAAAGCAGGATTCCCGTTGATCGTAGGCTCCAGCCTACGTCCCATTATCCCGTAGTCTCCAGGCTACAACTAAAACGGCGTATCCTCATCTCCCTCCCCACCACTAGGCGTCCGTCCAAAATCATCATCTTCCCACTGCACCTCATTCGCCTTGGAAGGCATCGTCTGGAAACCACCTTTGATAAACATCTTACTGCCGCCAAACTCGCTCGGGTCGCGGTTGATGCCCGCCTGCGGATTATCATTAAATGGCTGGAAACCGCCCGTAAAGCTCTCTTCCAAGTCCACAAACTTCTGGTATTCCTTGATGAATTTCAGCTTGATGGTATCCGTAGTACCACTTCTGTTTTTGGCAATATGGATATGGGTTTCGCCCTCTATTGTTTCGCCCATTTCATCATTATTGATGCCATAATATTCCGGACGATACAGGAACATCACCATGTCGGCATCCTGCTCAATCGCGCCCGATTCGCGGAGGTCACTTAACTGTGGCACCTTGTTCTCCTTCCGGCTTTCCACGCCACGATTCAATTGCGATAGCGCAATAATCGGGATAGAAAGTTCCTTAGCCAAGCTCTTCAAATCCCGCGATATTTTAGAGATTTCCTGCTCGCGATTGCCACCCTTATTCGTGTCGGCCTGCATGAGTTGGAGGTAGTCAATCACAATCATTTGGATGTCGTGTCCCTGCTTCAATCTTCTGGCCTTCGCGCGGAGCTCAAACATGTTCAGCGCAGCTTGGTCGTCCAGGAAAAGACTTGCCGTCGCCAGCTTGTTCATCCGCTGCGTCATTTGCACAAATTCATGCTCCTGCATCCTCCCCTTGGTGATTGCATCCATGCTCACTTCAGACACCGCACTAAGCATCCTTTTTACCAATTCTCCCGCACCCATCTCCAAGCTGAAAAAGGCCACAGGAAAGGGTTTCGGTGAAGCCATTGCCGCATTCATCGCAAGATTCAGACAGAAAGCAGTCTTACCAACTGCTGGTCGCGCAGCCACAATAATGAGCGCGTTTTTCTGCCATCCGGAGGTGATTCTATCCAGCATTTTATAGCCTGTTGGCACGCCGGTAACATCGTTTTTCGAATTCTTCGCTTCCTCAATTTCCTGCACCGTTTGCACCATCACATCGCGCAAGCTTTTGAAGTTCTTCCGCAAGTGCGTATCCGTTATTTCAAACAAACTGCTCTCGGCTTTGTCCAGCAAATCAAACACGTCTGTACTGTCTTCATAGGCTTCATTGCTGATCATGTTCGAGATCCGAATCAACTCGCGCTGGATGAATTTCTCCATCACAATCCGGGCATGGGCTTCTACGTGGGCGCTACTCACCACGCTCATTGTGAGGCGGGCAACATAATATGCGCCACCTACGATTTCCAGCTCATCGCTCTTGCGCAATTCTTCGGTC
>JBDTKK010000087.1:0-13176 GCA_039935335.1 Chitinophagaceae bacterium | reverse complement strand
AGCGCCTCTTGCTGATATGGCCTTAGCCCAAAACTAGGGTTAAGATTTGAATTTATATATTCGGGTACACGCCTTTTATAAAATTTAGAATCTTCGTTGATAGTAACCCTATCTAATATTTCATTTAAGAATCTACTCATTTCGCATTCTGGGTATGGTGATAGGCAATAGCGTTTATCAACTTTTCAACAATTTTACTATACCCGATACCAGAAGCTTTGCTCGGCAAAAGAAAATTGCTTGCAGCCTTGGTAGAAAGCTTGCCGGCATCGCCCGTAAGCAATTCCAACTTCGCTTCTGTAAAGGATAGGTTGGTAGGATAATAAACAACAAATAACGGTATATTTTGTGTATTTCTACTTAAATAGTGCCTCAATATTTCAAGCCGATTATACTTCCTCCCGTCAGGATGAGGATAGTAATTGGAAAGTTGTTGCAGGGAAATTGAGGTGTTCATAGTATGTTTCTTAAACTCAAGGATACACATTGGATTCGTTTCATTATCAATTATAATTAAATCTGCATCGCCCGGATATAAACTATTCGTTTTAGACAAATGGCATTCCAAATTGGATGTGCCGTAAAGTAATCCCTTCGTGCCAATTTTAATCGAACCACCAGAATATTCCCGAATTTGGGCTTTGAATCTATCAAGGGTAACTAAAGAATAATCAAAACTGAACTTGCTTGCCTCGCTACCTATAAAATCAACTATGAGCACTTCACCTTCTGATTGACACCAATCCAAATCATCCCGGAATATAATAAACTGAATTGCAAGCTTATTCCTTGTACCAAATAACCATAAGATATCTAATTGCTTAGTACCAAATTCCTTTATCGAAATATCTTCCAAATCCTCAATTGCTTGTTCATAATTATATTCGGGCAGCAATATTCTCTTGATCCAGATTACAGGCGTTAGGGAATTCGGGACTGATTTCCAATTGACGAAAAAATCAAAAGTTATTCCTGCAAGGTTAAATTGCCCCAATATTTCATGAGAAAACCAATCCTCCGGCGTACCGCTTGTAGGGTGCACCTTTGGCAGAATATTTCTATCGCCACAATTGGCTAGGAAAGGCTTAAATAGCAATGTAGAATTATTTTCATATATGTTAAATAATTAGCGTTACTAAACAATTAACTTTGAATATTTAAGGCTATCAATATCGTCTAAGTCTTTTACCTCAACTTCATAATTATCTTGTCTGAAAACAAAGAAACTTCCATCAGCGCGGTTCCGTCTAGTACCTGCAGCATAAAAAATCCCTCTTGTATGCAACTCATTCTTTGGCAGACAACCGCAAATTTCAATAACATTATCAACGCTATGATAGCTACAGAAAACAATAATATCCGCATTATGGTGCTTCTGCATTATGTAAAAATTATTTACAAAATTTGGGCGGACATAAGATTTTCTCTCCATGGTCTTTACGTCAATTTTCTTACCTTGAAATAACATATCAAATCCGCCATCAAATCCGTCCAGTTTATCAAAAAGATTAGGATACTCATCAAATAGATAATTGTGAACAACCAACTCACCAATCAAACCTACTTCCTGTTTTCGTGCACTCCCATCTTCCACTCCTTTGTTGCCTAAATTGTGGCTCATCAAATATTCTTTGACTCTGTCGACTAATGTGTTAGAGACAATTATTTGTTTGATCATATCCTATTTATTGTAAAACATATTATTTACCGACTTATCTAAATCGCTAATAGCATAGTCCGCATCATCTATTTCAGTCAGTGGAATATACGACATGTTCTTATCGAGAACTTCTAATAGAAAATCTCTTTGATTTTCAAAACTTAATTTAGAAAACCCACTTTCCTGCAATTCAATATTACTTAAATCAACCCGAAAATCTACAAATGCGCCATTCTCAACTCTTTTCAAAATCAACGTCAATTCCTCTGAATTTGTAGCTTTCAAAATGTCAGAAATGTACAACTCATTTAGCTTAGCTAATTCCAAGAAAATATAACTACCTTCTCCATTTGCTTCCATTGCCTTCTGAATTCTATCCTTTGTAACACCTTCTATATAATCCATTTGCTCAATGCCTATGAACTTTATGTTTGTATCATTCTCTTTATTATAATCTAAAACCGCTTGTGCGGTTGTGCCACTTCCTAAATGAAAATCCAACACAATTTCCTTGTCTGCAACATTCCCAACTTTAATAATCCTCTTTAAAAGCTTGGTTCCTTTAGGGTTATTAAATGCTCCTTTCCCAACCATTGCTGCCAATTCTTCATTGTTTGCATGAGTATGCCCAACTTCATCATAACTCCAAACGCTTCCAACGGTAACTCCCTGCTTCACTTCAGATAAGTACGTCTTTTTATCAATCCCGCCATTTTTATTAAAGTATAAACCTGATTCATTATAAATATCCATCAGGCGCTGCTTTGAATATCTTGGAAAACGACCTTTAGGAGGTGTCCATGTAAAGCCATTTGGAAACTCAATTGTATAATTCTTTTCTTCCTTACCACTTTTGGCATGAATAGGTGTCGCTTTCCAAACACCCTTAGGATCCTTATCAGGGTTTCTATAAGAGGAATTCGTTTCGTCAGTTCTGTCCAACAGGCCTATGTGAAACTGTTCTTTATTCTTAGCATAAAAAAGAATGTTTTCATGTTGGTACGATACATATTTTGCATCATTAGAAACCGTGTATTTGCTATTCCAAATAATTGTACTTATAAAATTTTCCCTACCAAATATTTCATCCATAAGGACCTTACAATAATGCACTTCACTATCGTCCAAACTCACCCAAATACTTCCATCTTCCGTTAAAAGGCTGCGTGCTATTTCCAGTCTGTTTTTCATAAAGGTCAGCCAAGTAGAATGATTAAATCTATCGTTATACTTAAAACTATCATTACCTGTATTGTATGGTGGGTCTATGTAGATGAGTTTTACACTACCTAGATACCTTTTGCTAATTGAATGAAGTGCCAATAGATTGTTCCCTTTAATGATTAGGTTTTCATCTTCAAAATTAATTTTTGAATTAGCATCGATTGGCTTTTCTTCCTTGGGATTTACCCTTTTCCAATTTGTCAAAACCTTCGGAGATAGCAACCTATCTATTTCATCAGAAGCCAATGTCTCATTCCAAAATATTTCATCGCGCTTTGCATCGTCTTTAGATTGCCCCCCTTCCAAAACGCAATCTTTATACGCCCAAGACAAAGTAACTTCTTTCTTTTCAGACACAAATTCATCAACTGTAACTAAACCAATCTTATTCTTGAATGAGGTGTAACTATCTGGTAAAAAATCTTTATTGCTTACAAACTTTTGAAATTTTATTTTATCAAACACTAGAAATGCTCCAATCTGTTGAAAGAAATGTTTCTTAATGCTTGGATTCGATAGTAGCATTTTAAGAAGCCACGAATCAAGCTGCAAGGCCAATTCAATAACCTTGTTTTTTAGCAACTTACCATCAACTACAAGCCTCTCATCCTGTTGCAATAGCTCTTTTAGGTCGTCTAACAAATTCGCCATATAATCAATTACCTGAGTTTTTTAGGGTTGGTTTTTCAAATTTAAGTGCAAATAAATCACGAGAAAATAAAATCGATTGATTTGAAAGGATTGCGGGAAATTTTGCTCAGTGCCTTTCTTATAAACCTTTGCTTAATGATTTAAAGGCTTACCAACTTTAATTTATCACCGAAAATTTGCACCTTTCCAAATCCGCATCAAACCTATCTCAATTCTGTTTGATTCGCAAATATGCCTCAAAAATTCCTTTCCAATATCGAAGTGTCAAAGAAACCTGGAAGACATTTTTGGTACGCAAAAACGCCCCATGCCTTTGGCTGTGAAAAGTATTTTTGGAAACCGCTAAACCCTTTCCTGCATCGCTTCGCGAATATCCGCAATCATCTTCTTGGCAATATTTTCCGCCATCGCCTCCGACACACTCTCCGCATAAATGCGAATAATGGGCTCGGTATTGCTGGTGCGCAAATGCACCCAATCGCGCTCAAAATTGATTTTCAATCCATCCTCTGTATTAATTTCCTCATGAGCATAATTCTGTTTAATACGGGCAAATATCTCTGGCACATTCACCGCTTCATCGAGCTCAATTTTGTTCTTAGAAATGTAATAATCCGGGAAGCTGCTCCGAAGATTTTTTGCAGTCTTTCCACTTTTCGCAAGTTGGGTCAAGAATAAACCTATTCCGGCCAAAGCATCGCGACCATAATGCAGCTCCGGCAGGATAACGCCACCATTGCCTTCGCCACCAATCACTGCATTCACTTCTTTCATTCTATTCACCACATTTACCTCGCCCACTGCGCTCGGAAAGTATTGCCCACCGCGCTTCTCCGTCACATCACGTAAGGCTCGCGTACTGCTCATATTGCTCACAGTATTCCCTTTTTTATGTTGGAGCACATAGTCTGCGATGGCCACCAGCGTGTATTCTTCGCCAAAAAGACTGCCGTCTTCACAGACAAAACAAAGCCTGTCCACATCAGGATCCACAGCAATGCCAAGATGCGCATTGTTCTTCTTTACAACTTTACAAAGCTCACGGAGATTCTCTGGAAGCGGTTCCGGATTATGTTCAAATTGTCCGTTGACTTCTCCGTTGATGACTTGAATTTTATTTACGCCTAGAGCTTCTAAAAGAGCAGGAACAAAAATGGCGCCCGTGCTATTAATGGCATCAACAACGATGCTGAACTTGGCTTTCTTAATGGCATCAATATCCACCAAAGGATGCTCACAAACTGCCTGAATGTGGCGCTGCATATAGCCGTCGTTGCTGCTGACTGTTCCCAATTTATTAATAGTAGCAAATTCTGGTACACCATTTTCTGCAAAATCCAAAATCCAAGCACCTTCAACTGCAGAGAGAAACTCGCCTTCCGAATTAAGCAATTTCAAGGCATTCCATTCTTTAGGATTATGGCTCGCCGTGAGGATAATTCCGCCAGAAGCATTTTCCCAAACTACGGCCATTTCTACAGTTGGTGTGGTACTTAAACCGAGGTCCACCACATCAAATCCCAAGCCTTGAAGCGTGCTCACTACAAGGTTTCGCACCATCTCGCCAGATATTCGCCCATCGCGGCCGATCACTATTTTAGTGCCTTCACTATTCTTGGAAACCCAAGCGCCATAAGCCGTCGTGAAACGAACGATATCGATAGGCGTAAGTCCCGAGCCAGGCACACCGCCAATGGTGCCACGAATACCTGAAATTGATTTTATAAGAGCCATTATTTTTTGTAGAAAGTACCGAGGACGAAGGTATATGAATGTGCTCCTTCTTGCAGGAAAAGAGAAACATAAAAGAAAACTTTCCGTAAATTTTCCTACCAAACTTTTTAGTAAAAACCGCTCACAGTAAGGCTATCAGCTCTTTCAAGCTTTCAATTTGAAAAGTTGGCTTTTCCTCATGCTGTAGCTTTTGAGGATTGAAATAAACTGTATCCATGCCCACGCCGATAGCACCAAGGATATCCGCTTCAAAGGCATCGCCAATCATCAGGCATTCGGCGCAGTGAGCATGTGCGGCACGCATAGCATAACGAAAAATCTCCGGATGCGGCTTGATGCTGTCGCTCATTTCCGAAGTAATGATTTCAGAGAAATAGGACGCAATACCAGCATGTTCAATTTTCAACTTTTGTGTCCGTTCAAAACCATTAGTGATGAGGTGCATCTGGTAACGGCCTTTGCAATATTCCAAGACTTCGAGAGCGTAAGGTATCAAGGCAGATTGTGTCGGCAATATTTCCAAATAGGCATCGCTAAGGCTGTGGGCAAGCGGCGCATCATAGACATTAAAGTCTTGAAAAGTCTTCCAGATCCGCTTCCAGCGCAACTCTTCACGGGTGATTTTTCTTTCTCGGAATAGCTTCCACATCTCTTCGTTGTGCGCAGAATAGACCTTAAAAAAAGTATCAAAACCATCGGGAATGCGAGTTTGCAATTGCTGTGTTTCCCAAAGAGATTTCCAAGTATTTAAAGAGGCCGTTTCAAAATCCCAAAGAGTATGGTCGAGGTCGAAGAAGAGGTGTTTGTATTTCATACAGAGGGGCTACAGAAGCTTAAAAACAGAGCAAGTTGCAAATTTACGAAAGCCGACACAGTGGTTGGAAAGCTTAACAGACGCGGCTTTGATACATTTTTTTGACGTTTTAGTCAAACGATTAAAAAAATTGTTTAAAAATAAATTTTTGAAATTAGCTTTGCTCCGAAATGCAGAATCAAGCTATGAAAAAGGAGAAAGAATTGGACCTAAGTACAGAGGAGAAAATCAAAAACGCAGCGCGAATTGTATTTCATCAGAAAGGCTTTAGCGGTACACGGACGCGAGATATTGCGGAAGAAGCAGGCATCAATTTGGCTTTGCTCAATTACTATTTCCGAAGTAAGGAAAATCTCTTTGACCTCATTATGCTGGAAGCGATGCAAGACTTCCTAAACGCCATCACGTCGGTTTGCAATGATGCTACGACATCGCTGGAAACTAAGATTGAAACGATTGTGGCGAACTATATCGACACCTTAACCGAAAGACCCGACATCCCACTTTTCGTACTGAATGAATTGAAAAGAAACCCTGAAAAACTGTCGGAGAAACTTGGCATCAACAAAATCTTCTTTGGCTCCGTTTTCATGGAACAAATCCTAGAGCGCATCCTCAAATCAAAAAATAGGAATCCGATTCACCCGCTGCATTTCATAATCAATCTCCTAAGCCTTACCGTCTTCCCCTTCATCGCAAAACCCATGATTAAAGGCTTGGCTTACCTACCCGACGAAGAATTCAACGAACTAATGCAAGAACGAAAAACACTGATTCCAATTTGGATAGATGCCCTACTGAAAACCATCTAAAATCTTTGACTACCTCTACAATGAAACGTTCATTTTCACGACTGTTTTTCCTCGCATCTGCCTTGCTGATTTCGGGCATTACATCGGCGGCCTCTGAGCAAAGCAAATCGCTGACACTCGAGACGTGTTACGCCAAAGCAAGAGCCAATTATCCGCTGCTACGCCAATTGAATTTAATCAAGTTATCGGCGGGCTATTCTCTTGAAAATGCCGCTAGGAGCTACTATCCGCAAATTAATATCAATGGACAAGCGAGCTATCAATCGGCAGTAACGGAGTTTCCAATCTCGCTCCCGAACGTCAATATTCCGAGTGTAAGCAAAGACCAATACAAGGTTTACACAGAAGTAACAGAGCCGCTAACTGATCTCTTTACCATAAAGCATCAGCAGAACCTGATTAAGGCCAATCAGGCGGTACAGGAACAACAAACCGAGACGGAAATTTTTAAACTAAAAGACAGAATCAACCAAATCTTTTTCGGGATTTTGGTGATTGACGCGCAAGAGAAACAAACCGACCTATTAGAAGAAGCTGTCAAAAACGCCTTGCACAAAACCGAAGTTGCCATCAAGAATCAAACGGCCTTGCAAAGCAACGCTGACCAGCTTCAGGCTGAGATTTTAAAAATTAAGCAACAACAAATCACGCTACAAACAGCGAGGCAAGGTTTCCTCCAAATGCTTTCGCTTTTCATTGGTGAAAAACTGGATGAAAATACCCAACTAACAACACCCACTCCAATCTTAGAACAGTTGGGAATTGCCCGTCCTGAGTTACGGCTCTATGACCTTCAACGTAGCGTCTATGATGCACAAAACGAACTTATCACCCAACGCTTGTATCCTCATTTTAATCTTTTTTTTCAAGGAGGTTACGGTCGGCCTGCGCTCAATTTTTTGAGTAACGATTTTACGCCGTATTACCTCACTGGCTTGCGTTTAAACTGGAATATCAGCGCCTTCTATACCAGTAAATCGGAGCGAAAAATCTTAAACATTGGACAACAAAGTTTGGATGTTCAAAAGGAAACTTTCCTCTTCAACACCAAACTTTCCTTAGCTCAGGAAAACAGCGAAATGAAGAGGTATAAGGACTTGATTTCAACCGATGCGCAAATCGTCGCCCTGCGGGAAAAAGTGGCAGCGAATGCAGAGACGCAACTTCAATATGGAAGTATTTCTACGCTCGATTACCTCAACTATACCAATTCCTTAAGCCAAGCACAGCAAGACCAAGTCTTGCACCAAATGCAATTGCTATTGGCGCAATACAAAATCCAAAACACCACCGGAAACTAAGAATTATTGAACATGAAATTTCAAATCATCATCGGCTGTATCGCGCTCTGCGCAAGCCTTTCTGCTTGTTCCAATAAAAAAGATTTAGCAGATGCCTCCGGCTCCTTTGAAGCGGAAGAAACCGTGATTTCTGCAGAAGCCAACGGTATCTTAAAGCAATTCAATATTGAAGAAGGCCAGACAATTCCTGCCGGACAATACATAGGATACATAGACAGCACGCAGCTATTCCTAAAGAAGAAACAGTTAGAGGCGCAAGCTGGAGCGGTCCTGGTAAGGCGACCCAATATTTCTACCCAACTCGCGGCCTTGAAAACGCAACTCTCCGCCGCACAAACAGAACAAAAGCGCGTGCAAAATTTGTATAAAAGTGGCGCGGCAACTGGAAAGCAACAAGATGATGTAAATGCTCAGGTCGCTGTCTTGAAAAAGCAAATTGAAGCGCAACAATCTTCCTTGGATATTGCCAGTAGCGGTATTAGTAGTGAAGCAACACCGCTACAAATTCAAGTAGCTCAAATCCAAGACCAGCTTGATAAAAGCCGCATCACCAACCCAATTAAAGGAACTGTCTTAACGAAATATGCCGAGGCCAATGAAATGGTTGCCATTGGCAAACCCTTGTACAAAATAGCCGACTTAAATACCATCAATCTACGAGCCTACATCACTGGAAATCAGTTGCCAAATGCGAAACTGAACCAAAGCGTGAAGGTGCTAACCGACAATGGCAAAGGCGGCTTTAAAGAAACGAGCGGAACGATAACCTGGATAAGCGATAAAGCCGAATTCACGCCAAAAACAATCCAAACCAAAGACGAGCGTGCAAACCTTGTTTATGCTATAAAAGTGTTGGTGAATAATCCGAATGGCGATTACAAAATTGGCATGTACGGTGAGTTGAAATTCTAAAGCTCATGGCAGACATTCTTATTAATAAACTACGCAAGACGTACGACAAAGGAAACATTGTCGCGGTGGACGATGTGTCGCTGGAAATAGCGCGGGGAGAGCTTTTCGGGCTGATTGGCCCAGATGGTGCGGGCAAAACCAGCATCTTTAGAATGCTCACTACCCTACTTCTTCCCGACTCCGGCAATGCTTCAGTTTTGGGCTTGGCCATCGTCCAGGACTACAAGAAAATCAGAAAGAAAGTGGGCTATATGCCGGGCAGGTTTTCGCTTTATCAGGACTTGAGCGTAGAAGAGAATCTGAACTTTTTTGCTACCGTTTTTGAGACCACTGTTCAGGAGAACTATTCGCTTATTAAAGAGATTTATGAGCAGATAGAACCTTTTAAGAAACGTCCGGCAGGTAAGCTATCCGGCGGTATGAAACAGAAGCTGGCCTTGTGTTGTGCCCTAGTCCATCGTCCGGAAGTCTTGTTTTTGGATGAACCTACAACTGGCGTAGATGCTGTGTCGCGGCGGGAATTTTGGGACATGTTAGGCCGACTAAAATTGCAGGGGATCACCATTATGGTGTCCACGCCATACATGGATGAAGCTGCGCTCTGCGAACGAGTAGCTTTAATGCAATCTGGGAAAATAATGTCTATAGATACACCCGAAAGAATCCGAGGAAAGTATCCAAATAAGCTCTTCGCTATCCGTGCTAATAGAATGAGTGAATTGCTAAAAGAGCTTCGTAATTCTTCAGTAATCAAGAGCTGCTTTGCCTTCGGTGAATACCACCATATTTCCTTTACGAACAATAGCGGGAAGCAGGAAGAAACCTTGCTGGCGGGGCTTTCGGATATAGGCTACACAGGTGTTGAGCTCAAAGAAATCAAACCAAGTATTGAGGATTGCTTCATTGAATTGATGAGCAATTCTGAAGTCAAATCAACTAATGCCTCAATTGAAAAGACATGAATCAAAGCGTCATTTCCGTAGAAGAATTGAGCAAGAAGTTCGGGGATTTTGTGGCCGTCAATGCCATTTCGTTCGAGGTCAAAAAAGGAGAAATATTCGGCTTTCTCGGTGCTAATGGAGCAGGAAAAACCACCGCAATCCGAATGCTATGCGGATTATCCAAACCAAGTTCTGGAAAGGGAACTATTGCTGGATTCGACATTTACAAGCAAACAGAAAGCATCAAGAAGAACATTGGCTTCATGAGCCAAAAATTCTCATTGTACGAAGACCTTACAATCCTAGAAAACATCCGCTTCTTTGGCGGCATCTACGGACTTAGCGACCAAGAAATAAAAGAAAAAAGTGAAGCCCTCATCACGCAACTCCAACTTGGCTCGGAAGCAAAAAAGCTCGTTGGTTCTTTGCCCTTGGGTTGGAAGCAGAAGCTCGCGTTCTCAGTGGCCATTATTCACGAACCGAAGATTGTCTTTTTGGATGAACCGACAGGCGGTGTGGATCCAGTAACTCGCCGTCAATTCTGGGAGATGATTTATGATGCGACAGCGCGTGGCATCACTGCGTTCGTAACCACGCATTACATGGACGAAGCAGAATATTGTGACCGTGTTTCCATCATGGTAGATGGCGTGATAGAGGCTATGGACGCTCCTTTCAAACTAAAACAACAATTCCACGCAGCAACGATGGACGAAGTATTTTTTGAACTCGCGCGTGGTGCAAAAAGACAAGCCGATTAAAGATGAAACAGTTTCGCGCCTTCGTAAAAAAAGAGTTTTATCACGTCTTCCGCGATAGGAAAACCTTGTTATTGTTGTTTGGCTTACCCTTAGCACAAATCATACTTTTTGGCTTTGCCCTCACCAACGAAATCAAAGATTCAAGAATTGTTGTTTGCGATTTTGCTCATGATGTTGCCTCCCAAAGAATGATTGAAAAAGTCTCTGTCAGTAAGCAATTTCTACTCCAAGAAACAGTGATGAACCGCGACGAAATGGAGGCCGCGATGAAGCGTGATGACATTCGATTGGCTTTGATTTTCCCTGCAAATTTCAACAACGATTTACAGCATCTTAAGAAAGCGCAAATCCAAGTGATTGCTGATGCCTCTGACCCAAATACCGCAACAACACTCACGAGCTATATCAACAATATTGTTGCCGATTATTCTCGGGAAAGCACTACTGGCGAAGCTCCCAGCGGATTCCAGATTGTGCCGCAGATACGAATGCTCTACAACCCGGAGCTGAAAGGTGTTACCAATTTTGTGCCCGGCGTGATGGCTCTGGTGCTGATGCTCGTCTGCGTGCTGATGACTTCTGTGTCCATTGTGAAGGAAAAGGAAACAGGCACAATGGAGATTTTGCTCGTCTCCCCAGTCAATCCCTTTATTGTAATTATTGCCAAGGCCGTACCTTATTTCGCGCTATCGCTTATCAATCTATCGCTCATCCTTTTCCTGAGTGTGTTCTTATTGGGAATGCCGATGAATGGCAGTCTGACATTGCTTTTCATGGAAAGTAGCCTGCTTATCATCACTTGTTTGGCATTGGGATTATTGATTTCAAACAGCACCAATTCGCAGCAGGCTGCCATGCTGGTTTCATTGATGGGGATGCTTGTCCCTACCCTGTTGCTTTCTGGCTTTATGTTTCCACTGGAGAATATGCCACTGCCACTGCAAATATTTGCGAACGTGCTTCCTTCAAAATGGTATTACATCATCGTCAAGAGCATCATGATAAAAGGGCTCGGACTTGCTGCCATTTGGAAAGAAACGCTGGTGTTAGTATTTATGGCTACTGCGCTTTTGTTGCTGAGCTACAAACGTTTTAAAATCCGCTTACAATGAGAACACTCCGTTTCATTTTACAAAAAGAGTTTAGGCAGATTTTTAGAAATAAGTCGCTGCTGCCCATGATTTTTGCCATGCCCATTATCCAGTTATTGATTATGCCGCTGGCTGCGAATTATGAAGTGAAGCATATCAATATCGCCGTTGTAGATCACGACCATTCTGTTGCCGCAACCTCTTTGCGGAATAAAATAACAGCCTCTGGCTACTTCAATTTGGCCGGCTATGGAGAATCCTACCAAACTGCATTCACGCAAATAGAAAGAGATAAAGCAGATCTGATTTTAGAAATCCCACAAGGCTTTGAACGTAATCTTATCCGCGAAAAGAAACAGGAACTATTGGTTGCGGTAAATGCAATTAATGGCACTAAAGCCTTGCTGGGCGGGGCATACCTAAGCACCATTATCCGAAATTTTAACGGGCAACTAAATGCAGAATGGGCTTCAGCGAATACGCAGATTTTGAATCCGCAAATTGAAGTTGTATCGTCCAATTGGTTCAATCCATTCTTGAATTATGCCTTCTTTATGGTTCCGGGGATTTTGGTGGTGCTTGTCACGATGGTAGGTGCGTATATGTGCGCTTTAAACATTGTGAAGGAAAAGGAACTGGGAACGATAGAGCAAATCAATGTTTCGCCCATCAAGAAATTCCATTTCATTTTGGGTAAGATGATTCCCTTTTGGGTAATCGGCATGGGGCTATTCACGGTTGGCCTATTAGGGATTGGCCGCTTCGTTTATGGTATCGTTCCTGTGGGCAACATTGGTATCATCTACGCCTTCCTAAGCATCTATCTCGTCGCACTTCTAGGCTTGGGACTACTCATCTCCACCTATTCCGAAACGCAGCAACAGGCGATGTCGGTAGCCTTCTTTTTTATGATGGTATTCCTCTTGATGAGCGGACTATTTACCTCGATTGACAGCATTCCTGGATGGGCAAAGATTATTGCATGGCTCAATCCTGTCACCTATTTTATTGAAGTGATGCGCATGGTAATCTTAAAGGGAAGTGGCATGAAGGAATTGCGAGTTCATTTTTTAGCCATCATCGGTTTTGCCATCGTTTTCAATAGTTGGGCTATCCTGAATTATCGGAAAAGCAGTTGAGGCTAGTGCTTAGGCATTGTAACGAAATAACCTTTACAATTTTGGTTTAATGGTGTAGTTCCATTCTCCATGGAAATCATCTTTGACAATGTTTATTGCTTTTAATTCTTCGTCGGGTACCACAATACCTTTTTCG
>JBDTKK010000086.1:0-6279 GCA_039935335.1 Chitinophagaceae bacterium | reverse complement strand
AGTGTGCAGGTCTTCAGTTTGAAGTTCCTTAATGCCCAGCAAGTGTTTTACAGATAGCGCCATTGGTTAAGCCGCGCAAAGATAAAGCGGAGACCATCAGTATTTCTCAAAGAAAATCAAGAAAGTTGTTGGTGGTTCAAAAAGAAGCGCGTACTTTTGCATCCCGAAGCGGTAAACGCCTAGGCAATAATTAGTTCTTTTTTCTTAAAATCATATATCGCGAGGTAGAGCAGCGGTAGCTCGTTGGGCTCATAACCCAAAGGTCACAGGTTCGATCCCTGTCCTCGCTACAACACTATATTTCAGCCACACTCATCAATCCCGTGTGGCTGTTTTATTTGTAGTCCCTTTTTATACTTTTTTCGGAAAGTATAATCCTTCTGTAAGTCCGTTTTTAATACATTGACCATCAAGCCATTCTTGCAAAATCCAATGCTAAAAAACCGAAGTAAATCAATTCTTCTCGGGCTGTCTGTTTTCTCGACAATTCTTTTCAGCTCTTGTTATAGTTCCCAGCAGTTTGTTCAGCCTTCTCTTAGTTCTCATGTATCGGACAACCCGAAATACATTGAAAACTTAACGCTCAATGGCCCCGAAAAGAGCTTAGAGCTCACTAGTAGAAGTCTTGAATTCAGCACAAAAACCATCAATCCTACCAAGGGAAATAGTCTGCAAACTAAATACGCCAGCCTACTGTCGGTATTCCCGGAAGCGATTTGCAACCTGTCTCTGTATCACTTGATTGACGATTGGTACGGCGTACGTTATCGCCTAGGCGGCACTACAAAAGCGGGAATTGATTGTTCTGCTTTCGTGCAAATGGTCTATGAGAATGTTTTTGGAATAAACTTGGTTCGGACGGCAATAGAGCAATTTGGCAACACCCGAGCTTTACCCACCGTGGCAGATTGCAAAGAAGGCGACCTCGTATTCTTCCACATGCACGGTAGGCGGATTTCGCACGTCGGCATTTATTTGTTGAACAACTTTTTTGTACACGCCTCTTCTTCTCATGGCATCATGATTTCCAGTTTGGACGATTCCTATTGGCAACGGAAATTCGCCTGCGGTGGACGAGTACTCTAAATGATAATTATTCTTTTTTAAAAAGCTGCCGGAAGGTGGCTTTTTTTGTGGGATTATTTGAGGTTTGTCCCTAGATTATCTACTTACCGCTTTTTGTGCAAACATTTTTCTTGCCTAATGCTCTAAAACAAAACAACTACTTGTTGTCTATTCGAACAATGGCTATCTTTGAAATTGTCTAAAAGCGCAAACATGGACACAACATTATCGCAAAAGCAAATTGGGACTCGCCTCGCGAAGCTCCGAAAATTAAAGGGATTATCACAGGAAGAATTAGCGAAAAACATCAAAATATCCCGGCCTTCGCTGGCGCAAATTGAATTGGGCAACAGAAGTGTTTCCATTCTTGAAATGCAAAGACTGGCCTGGGTTTTGGCATTTTCTATAGACAGTTTTATCGCACCTAATTTGTCGGTTGTTGAAGAGCCTAAGGTCGCTTACGAACCCAAAATTAAGGTTACTGAAGAGCGCATTTCTGTACCCACTCTGGATGTAAACAAGTTGAAAAATGTACTCTTGTACCTACTCGAACGCGGTGCCGGCAAGCCCAATGTTGGCGAAACCGTCCTACAAAGATTACTGTATTTCTGCGATTTCAATTACTACGAAATCTATGAAGAACATTTGACGGGAAATAAGTACCGAAAACTGCCCCAGGGACCTGCGCCCGAAAAGCTGGATACCATTCTTGAGCAGATGCTTGAAAACGGCCAGCTCCAAAAAATCAAGACGACCTACCATAATACTACGCAAACACGCTTTCTGCCTTTAGAAAAGGCAGATTTAACCCAGTTGAAAGCCAGTGAGAAAGACGTGATGGACAAAGTAATCGAACAAATGGGCGACTGGAATGAACCTACAATTAGTGATTATGCTTGCAAGGATTTACCTTGGGTGGTGACGGAAGATGGCAAGAAAATCAGTTACAATCTGGCATTTTATCGAGAGGCTCCCTATTCTGTGAGAGCTTATGACGAAAGCGAAAATGAGGATTAATGATTGTATTTGAAAATTTGCCGGAGTTTGATAAGGACTTGCAGCAACTGCTAAAAAAGTACCGAAGTCTGGTTTCTGATTTAAAAGACGTAAAGTTGATTCTTGCATCGAAACCGGAGGAAGCTCCACCTTTCAGCTTTAAAATCAATAACTTGGGAATTGAAACTTGCACAATAAAAGTGAAGAAAATCGCTTGCGACAGCTTAAAAGGTCGGGGTAGAAATTCCGGTTTACGATTAATCTATGCCTATTTCCCCAAGGAAGAAAAAATTGTGTTCATAGAATTGTATCACAAAAACGATAAAGAAAATGAAGACAGGGAGCGGATAATGGCAAATTTTAAATGAGGACAATAGTAGTGTCTTATTAACCGCAATTACAACATTATCAGAACTGGATATATATATATATATATGCAGAGCTTTTACCTAACAGCTATTACTTTTACCCAAATTGCAGGCCTTAACGGCCAGCGTCTAATTCTAAATCAACCAAAACTTCTCCTCATGCGACCACTTGCATTCCTAATTTGCCTACTTTCATTGCCTGTACTTTCAAGAAGTCAGGACAGCACAAAAACCAGTTCCTTTTTCTTGAGCGTAGAGCCCAACATGATGTTTGCCGATCGCAAATTCTCGGATTATCAAACTAATAAGGAGCTTTATATAAAAAACAAAAACGCTCTTGGTGTATCCATTAACTTCGGTTATCAGGTGGAGCGGAATCATCTTTTTGCCAATCTACAAACTCATTTCCTACTCTTACGCAATGCCATATCAATTGATTATGCTAATAGCGGAATCAATAACTATAGCGAAATAAAATACTCGAATGACCATTACGGCTATGATTACGCGACAGCGCAGGGACTAAATATAAACGGAGGTTACAAGCTTTCTATCGGGAAAAGGAGCAAGCTTTATCTCGGTTTGGGAGCGCATATGGACTTTACCTTCATCTATTCATCCAGCCACAGCGTGCAACTTACTACTTCAGACTCCGGCACAGGCACTTTTAAATCAGTTTACAATGAGGATGTTCCTGATAATCAAAGATTAGCCTTTGGCGGGGATGCTTTTGCCACTTACAGTTTCCAATTGGGGCGGGCTACCATGTTCGTCGGCGGACATTTTAGCTATACCCCGGGGCAGACGATAAAAGCATCTTTTCAAAGCTTTACAGGGACAACGGCAGAGAATTCGGGAACAGTAGAATTACACCGCTCCTATGCGGGATTGACTTTGGGAATGTTTATGGGTAGAAAGGTGAAAAAGTAGCGGTATCGATGCCCACAAGTAGGCTGGACACAAGATTGCATTCTCTTGTAAAAAGGGATTTATTTTGAAAACAAAGTTAGGTATTAGACCCTAAACCTTAGCCGCCAACTCTTCCTGTCCTCGTGCGTAAAACTGTTTCCGTTCTGAATCAGGAACTAAATTTCCGCCTGTTGCCCAAGCAATATGTGTCGCCTGAGCCATATTCAAATGATGTTGTGCTGCATAATCGGTAGTGGAAATCATCTGCGGCCCAATTAATCCTGTAGTGGCAGACGGTTCTAAAAAGATGCCTTCCGAGTCCATCAATTGCGTGAGCAGTTCGTATAACTTGTTGTCCTCAATAGTATATTCACCACTGATGATCTGTGCACTCATTACCGTTGCAAAATTGGACGGCCTACCTACCGCCAAACCATCAGCTTCGGTTTTGTTGTCTATCCCTAAATCTTGCACACAGATATTGCTCAATTCGCCTGTAATCAATCCTACCAGAACTGCAGGAGAATGGGTTGGTTCCACAAAAAAGCAATGTACCGCATCTCCGTAAATTTGCTTTAAACCAAAAGCCGTTCCACCAGGAGAGCCGCCCACGCCGCAAGGAGAATAAACAAACAAAGGATGCGTTTCATCGACCTTTATATGCTGCTCTTCCAGTTGTTTGGCAATGCGCATAGCACCAACGCTATAGCCAAGGTATAATTGATTTGAGTTTTCATCATCTACAAAATAACCCATCGGATCCGCATTGGTTTTTTGTCGACCCGAAAGAATAGCTTCGCTAAAATCGCCTTCCAATTCCACAACATCCACACCTTTAGACCGCAATAAATCCTTTTTCCATTGTCTGGCATCTGAAGACACAAAAACAGTAACCTTAAATCCAAGCTTCGCGCTGATAATACCGATACTCAAACCTAAATTTCCGGTAGAGCCGACACCAATTTTATATTGACTAAAGAAATCTTTAAATTCTTCAGAAGCAAATCGTTCGTAGTTATCTTCTTTCTTGATTAATCCGGCATTCAAGGCCAAATGCTCCGCATAATGCATGACCTCAAAGAAACCACCTCTTGCCTTAATAGAACCTGCGACGGGCAATTCATTATCACATTTCAAAAACAACCTGCCTTCTATTGTACTACCCTCTTTTTCCAATAAGGCTTTCATCGACTTAATTTCCCGAAGGGGCGATTCTAGGATGCCATTTGCTTTTTGCGTTTCCGGAAAAGCCTTCATCAAAAATGGTGCGAAACGTTCCCATAATCGAGAAGCGGATTCCATGTGCTTCTTATTCAAGGTAAACGCCGGCATTTCTGCCATTGCTTTTTTGTTTGGATTTAGCCATGCTACGGATTCTAAGTCCATGATATTGTTCAATATCGGAGCATGGCTTATAAAGGACTGGATATCTTCTTTTGAAATCATTTTGGTGTCGATTTTTCGATGTGTAAAGGTACTTCACTTTGAAGGTAAACCTTATCAGCAAGCGTTATGAGTTTATAGTTGAGAGGAGAAGATCAAACAGCCTTTATCAGCTTTTTAATCTTCCTAAATTTTCGCTCGTCTTTAGTAGTATAAACGCGATGGCTGATTCCTTGTTTGTCAATCACATCAATGTATTTTTCGGACTTAGCGAGTAAATAAAACAAGATTCCGGCACAAAGCATCCCCAGAAATGCGCCGACACTGGCTTTTTTGCCCTCAACAAAAGTCATTATTAAAATAGCCACGATTCCCAAGATAGCCGGTGCTAAAACCTGCCACCATCTAAGGTTCGTTCCTACCTTAATACTTGCTATATCGCTGTTGGGTATTGTCTCATTATTGGACTTTACGTCTAATGTGGAGATGATTATTTGGTTGTCGGCGAAGAGTGATTCCATTTTTTACTTGATTTAATCAATTCTGAAGGCGTGATTTTGAGAGAGGCAGCCTATGCTGAGCAGAACAATTCCTAAAGCTAGTGACATGCTGTAAATCTACCCACCACCAGTTCTGGTCAATTTTTAATGTAGGCATTCAACGTTTCTACTAATCTATAAATTGTTGTACAAGGGCAACGTTGATGGTATGGAGCACCAGTTGTCATGTGTTCTTCATCCAAACGCTTTGCCCGTTCTATCGCTTGTGCTTGATTCGCTGGCCCTTCGTTTAGTAGGTCGTATAGATTCTCGCAAAAAGATCTGGTTTTTGCCTCGTTGCTAAAGCTTTCTAAGCCCCAAACATCTTTTAATATTGGATAATAACCTTCACGCTCCAAAGCCGTATCTAGATACTGATAGTGCAGCAAAAACCAAAGTTCTATTGAGTCGTTTGACCATGCCACTTGTATCCCACTTTTCGTCGCATCTTCAATTGCGCCGTTAAAATCCGCAGGCTGTGAGTCAGCCTCATCGGGCTTATGATCATAATCGAATACGCACCAGACTTCAGCACCTTTGAAATCGGGCTCAGCTTTCAAACGCTTTGCCTCGTTGACGAGTGACGACTTGCTTCTACCCATTCCCTTAACTATAATCTCTACGGATTGAACCGGGAACTTTCTGAAATATTCGGGTTCTGTATTCTTCCCCTCACATACAATCAGGAAGGTTCTATTAATTGGTTTAATAGCCGAAGAATATGCCTTCTCGCCTTTACGACGCACATTCCACGCCCTATTTGCATCCCCTTTCTTACCGGGCTTAAGACTCATTTTCTAGGCTTTTAGCAACGACACTTTCCATATTGCCTACCATTGGGACTGCCCCAAACGCGCCCAACATATACTCTTTATCGTATGAAGCATCATTGCGCACACCTTTATATTCTACAAGTGTGGAAAGAGTACTGCACCCTCGTTTATCCTTTGCTACAAAGGCAATCTGATCCCGACGCAGTTTATATGGTTTTAGTAGTCCCACATCGTGCGTGATAAAGA
>JBDTKK010000085.1:0-3628 GCA_039935335.1 Chitinophagaceae bacterium | reverse complement strand
GCTTATCCCTTTGGCCATGGCAAGCCTTGGTGGCACCTTGTCACAGACCCTAAATCCTTTGAAATTTCGAAAGATTCGCTAACTAACGTCATTCAGCCACACCTTGATAAAATATTAGCAGCGCAAGCGAAAAGAGATAGTGTAGTGCAAGGCCAAAATTAAAATAGTAGATAGTAGAAAGACTTTTTGTATCCAGTATCAGTTTTGCTTTTAGTTGAACCGAGGCGGGATGTTGGGACATCACCACATCTTCGAATCCACAAAGCCTAGTGCTTGCCGCGCTTAATAAGCAAGTTTAATATACCTTCCTACTCACAAATCCCAAACGCTGTGCTGCGCGGGTATCTCAACAGATTTATAGCCTGCCGCCAATATCTTCTGCGCGAAGGTTTGTTGCACATCATAATCACCATGCACCAGGAATACCTTCTTCAAATCAGTAGTACTCTGGCAGCTCAACCAATGCAACAAATCCTCGTAGTCGCCATGAGCACTCATGCTGTCAATAGAGCCAACTGAAGCCACTACATCAAAAGGCTTTCCGAAAATCTTGACCTGCTTGTTACCGGCTTTCAATTGCCCACCAAGCGAACGCGGTTCGCAATATCCAACCAACAAAATCGTGCTGTTTGGATCACCAATATTGTGTACAATATGGTGTTTCACCCTACCGGCTTCCGCCATTCCTGAAGACGAGATAATGACGCAGGGGCCGACTACATCGTTTATCCGCATTGATTCTTCCACCGTTCTGGTATAAGTCAGTCCTTTAAACTTAAAGACATCGGGGTCTTTCCGCATCACCATTTCTACCTCTGCATTAAAGCATTCAGGATGTGCTTTGATTACTTCTGTGGCTTCTATAGAAAGAGGAGAATCGACAAAATATTGCAGGTCGGGCAGCTTGCCTGCAAGTTCAAACCTATTAAGCTGATAGAGCAACTCCTGCGTTCGACCTACACTAAAAGAAGGAATCACCAATTTTCCTTTTTGCTCCAAGCAGGTTTTATTAATCCAGTCCAACAATTCGGTGTCGTTTGGCGGAATAGGCTTGTGCAATTTATCGCCATAAGTGGACTCCATCACCACATAATCATCGGCCTGAAACACAGCAGGAGAGCGAAGGATAGCGTCTCTATATCGACCAACATCTCCGGAGAAAGTGAGCTTCGTTGTCTTGCCGTTTTCGGTAATTGTCAAGTTGACCGCAGCACTTCCGAGTAGGTGGCCGGCATCCGTTAGAATTACTGAGACACCTTCCAAAATCTCCTTGGTATCTCCATATTCCAGAAGACAAAAATGCTCTGCAGCGGCAATAGCATCTTCTTCAGTGTAAAGCGGTTCAATCAATTCCCTATTATCCTGTACTCTGTGTTTGTTGATGTACTTAACATCGCCTTCTTGTATCCGTGCCGAATCGCGCATGAGAATACGTGCTAAATCAGCCGTAGCCGATGTACACCAAATCCTGCCTTTATAGCCGTCTTTAACCAATTTTGGAATCAATCCGCAGTGGTCTATGTGCGCGTGTGAGAGCACCATTTCATCAATATGGGCAGGCTCAAAACCCCATTCACTATTCAGCGGCATCGTCTCCTTTCCCATTCCCTGAAACAAACCACAATCGAGCAAAATACTTCTGCCATTGTTGAGCGTAATGATATGCTTAGAGCCGGTTACGGTACGGGCTGCACCGTGGAAAGATATTTTCATGAGACACGAAAAGTAGGGAAACTAACTGGATTCTGTCGATATCGAAACACAATCTCTTCCAGGAAAATCGACTGCTTATTTCACTTCGCTGCCCGCGGGCACTGCCGTAGCCGGATTCACGAACACGAGTTTTCCTTCCTTATCTTCTGCCATTAAAATCATCCCCGCGCTTTCAATGCCCCGCATTTTCCTGGGAGCAAGATTGGCGACTACAGTTACTTGTTTGCCCACAATTTCTTCTGCTTTAAAATGCATAGCGATGCCAGAAACGATAGTTCTGATTTCCCCTTGTCCCATATCCACTTGAAGCTTCAAAAGATTGTCGGCTTTCTCCACTTTTTCTGCTTGTAAAATGGTGCCTGCACGAAGGTCTATTTTGGCAAAATCATCAAAAGTGATTTCGGGTTTTGGCGGCGCCGAAGGCACCGCAACTACTTCTTCTGTTTTTGATGAAACCTTTGCTGCGCTTGCGTTTCCAATGCTTGCCGCATGTAGTTTTTCTACCTGCGCCGCAATCTCCGCATCTTCCACTTTTCTAAAAAGAAGTACCGGTTCGCGTAGTGGATAGTTAGGCCGTAGCAAGTCCATCTTGCCTGCATTTTCCCAAAGCAACATCCGCTCAACTACCTTCATCATGTGGCACATTTTCTTTGCTGTTTCCGGTAAAAATGGAGCGATGAAAATGGCCAAATTCGCCGTGAGTTGCAGACAAAGCTGCACACAATTGTCTATCAATTCCTGCACGCTCGGGTCTTCTTCCAAACGCTTCACAACCTGCCAGGGAGCTTTGTCCTGTAAGTACTTATTGCCCTTGGTAGATAGCGCCATGATTTCTGCCAAAGCATCGCGGAAATGATAGGTTTCTATGCTCTCCTGAATCTTGATTTTTGCTTCGCCAATGGCTGCTACTAAGGCGTGGTCGGCATCGTCGGCGCGGTTGGCATGGAAGATGGGAACACGACCTTTGCAAAGCTTGTGCATCATCACCATCGCGCGGTTCACAAAATTGCCCAGATTGCTGTTTAACTCGCTATTGACGCGGGTTTGAAAGTCTTTCCAAGTGAAATCATTGTCCTTGGTTTCGGGCGCATTTGCGCAAAGTACGTAGCGCATCAAGTCGACACCACCAGGGAAATCTTCGAGGTATTCATGCACCCAAACCGCCCAATTGCGCGAGGTACTTACTTTCTCGCCTTCAATGTTTAAAAACTCATTGGCAGGCACGGATTCCGGTAACACAAACCCGCCATGCGCCTTGAGCATCGCCGGGAAAATGATGCAGTGGAAAACGATATTGTCTTTGCCAATAAAATGTACCAGTTTGGTGTCTTCCTGCTGCCAATAATCGCTCCATATCGGGGTCAATTCTTTGGTTGCAGAGATGTAGCCAATCGGTGCATCAAACCAAACGTAAAGCACTTTTCCTTCGGCATCTTCCAGCGGCACGGGCACGCCCCAATTGCTGTCGCGGGTCATGGCGCGTGGCTGCAAACCCGCGTCTATCCAGCTTTTGCACTGTCCGTACACGTTTGGCTTCCATAGGTCTTTCTTGCCTTCTACGATCCATTCGCGCAGCCATTCTTCGTATTTATTGAGCGGGAAATACCAATGTTTCGTTTTTCTTTTTTCAGGAACGGCATCGCTCAAAGCACTCTTGGGATTGATGAGCATTTCCGGCGAAAGGGTAGAGCCGCACTTTTCGCATTGGTCGCCGTAGGCATTGGTATTGCCGCATACCGGACAAGTACCTACAATGTATCTGTCGGCTAAAAAGACGTTCTTTTCGGTGTCAAAATATTGCTCGGTTTCGCTTTCTTCAAAGATGCCTTTGTCGTAGAGGTTTTTGAAAAAAGCCTGTGCGGTTTCGCGGTGCGTGGTAGAGGAAGTGCGGGAGAAAATATCGCAGGAGATGCCC
>JBDTKK010000084.1:0-6099 GCA_039935335.1 Chitinophagaceae bacterium | reverse complement strand
GGCAGAGATGCCGCCGGCAAAGACGGAACAATAAAAAGGATTATCAAACATCTCAGCCCACGCGATATGAAGGTCGTGGCGTTGGGTAAGCCAACCGATAAGCAAGAGCGCGAATGGTACTTTCAGCGTTACACCGCTCATTTACCATTATCAGGCGAAATTGTTGTATTCAACCGTAGCTGGTACAACCGTGCTGGAGTTGAAAAAGTAATGGGCTTCTGCACCGATAAAGAATACAAATCTTTTTTCTCCGAAGTAGCCTCTTTTGAAAATGGATTGATTGAAGGCGGGTTTATTATCCTTAAATATTACCTAGATATAAGCAAAAAGGAACAGGAAAATCGGCTGGAAGACCGCAGGAAAGATCCGCTGAAACAATGGAAAATAAGTCCGATTGACGAAGTGGCGCATAAGCACTGGAAGGATTATTCCAAGGCGCGGGACGAAATGTTGTTGAAAACAAACTTCGAAAACGCTCCCTGGTTTGTAGTGAGCGCAGACAATAAAAGAGATACCCGTACCGCCGTGATTTCCCATTTGCTGAACCGGATGGATTACCATGGTAAGAATAAGAAATTGGTATCGCATAATTACGGATTGATAGATCCTGCAACACCCGAAATCATAACACAAAAGCTTTTCCAATAATTCGCAATCCCACCTTAATCTAAACTTAAAATTTCCGAGAAGGAGATAAAATCATGAAAACCAAAAGTATATTTTCGGCATTCATTTTTGTTGTGATAGCAGGCATCGGCTTTATATGGGCACTATCAGTATATTCTCAAACAAATATGATTGAAAGCGCCGCCATTGGAATAAGCGCACTAATAATTGCGATTATCTGCTCTTCGTCGATAAGGATAGCCGACCCATGGGACAAGGCCGTAGTATTGCGTCTCGGTCAGTTTCATTCTTTAAGAGGCCCCGGAATATTTTTTATAGTTCCAATTATTGATACTATCCCATACTGGATTGACACGCGCGTGATTACTTCCTCTTTCAAAGCAGAAAAAACTCTTACAAAAGATACGGTGCCTGTTGATGTGGATGCCGTGCTATTCTGGAGAGTGATTGATCCCAAAAAGGCGGCGCTTGAAGTGGCAGATTATTTGAGCGCTATCAGTTGGGCTTCTCAAACAGCTTTACGGGATGTGATTGGGAAAACGATGCTTTCGGATATGCTGGAAGGTAGGGATAAGATTAGCAGCACCTTGCAGAGCATCATCGATGAACGCACTGAACCCTGGGGCATCCATGTTAATTCAGTGGAAGTGAAAGATGTACTGATTCCTCCTGCTTTGGAAAACGCCATGTCCATGCAGGCACAGGCAGAAAGAGAAAGGCAGGCGAGGGTTATTTTGGGCGATTCAGAAAGACAAGTGGCCGAGAAATTTGGCGAAGCAGCTAAAACCTATGCCAACAATCCTGTGGCTTTGCATTTAAGAGCAATGAACATGCTTTATGAAGGTTTAAAACAAAATTCAACTATTGTAATCGTGCCCAGTTCGGCAATAGATACAATGCAACTGGGCAGCATGGCTGGCTTAACCGCCCTGACAATGGGCATCGGTCAGGACAAAGCAAATAAGGAAAATGACACAATCAAAGATTCCGAGTCTGTTGTTGCTTAATACTCCATCATTGTAAAAATCAAGAAAATGCAATCAAGTATTAAGAGTTTAATCGGTTATGCAATGAGAGCAACCGATGGCGACATAGGAGCGGTAACTGAATTTTATTTTGATGATAACAACGGGATTATTCGTTATTTGATTGTAAAAACTGGAAGCTGGCTCTCTGGTCTTAAAGAACTTATTTCACCTCAATCGGTTCAGAAAGTTGACTTTGAAGAAAAGGAATTTATTGTAAACTTGACCAAAGAGCAGATACAACACAGTCCGGATATTGATACCGACAAACCTATTTCCCGTCAGCAGGAGATTGAATTGTATGGACATTATGCATGGCAACGATATAGCGGCAACGGTTTTTATGCCGGCAGTTTATGGCCAGTATTGCCTGCTACGATAGGGCCGAATAGTAGGATAACAATCGATAAGAGTCGTACCGAAGAAGAAAGAGATTTTGACCCACATTTAAGAAGCACCGATATTGTAAACGGGTATCACATACATGCCAGCGATGGCGATATCGGACATGTAAATGATTTTATTGTTGATACAGAGACTTGGTATATTTTATACTTTGTTGTTGATACCCATAATTGGATTGGTGGAAAGAAAGTGCTGATTGGCGTAAATCAAATCAAAGAAATAAGCTGGGAAAATTCAAAAGTTACTTTAAACATTCCTATTGACGCGGTCAAAGAATCTCCACTATTCGACGAATCAAAATACGGTTATCCTGTCATGTAGGATACATTCGATTATTCCTTTAACAATCAAATTCTAGCATTATGAACATGTATCACGGTTATTATTTCGGGGGAATGCACTTTATCTGGTGGTTTGTCTGGTTGGGTTTATTATTTTGGATTTTCTTTACGCCTTGGAGTATTCCCGGAGAAAGAAGAAGAAGAGATGCTCCGCTTGACATTTTAAAAAAGCGGTTTGCCGCCGGAGAAATAACGAAGGAACAATATTTGGAAGACAAGAAAATATTAGAGTCGGTCTAAGTTCACAGAAGTGATTATATTTTTAAATATAATCTCGTAAAAAACAAAAAATCATGTTAAGGATAATAAACGATTTACCCGGAAATGTTTTAGGCATCGAAGCCGAAGGCGAAGTAACAGGCTCAGATTACGAAAATGTTTTAATTCCCGCAGTCGATGAAAAGTTAAAGGCGAACGAGAAAATACGTTTTCTCTATTATTTGGGACCCGACTTTACGGGATTCAGCCTCGAGGCAATGATAGATGATGCAAAAGTGGGAATGAAAAATTTCTCAACTTGGGATCGTGTTGCGCTGGTTTCCAACCATCAATTGATAAACGGCTTCGCAAAATTGTTCGGTTACCTTTTACCGGGCGAGGTAAAGGTATATGGCAATGCCGAGTTGGACGAGGCAAAGAAATGGATTGCTGAATAAGTTTTTACTTTTTAATGCTTATGCAAGCATTCTCCTTGTATAACGTTCACTTGATTAGCAACCAAAACCCCGCATCCGCAAATGAAGTAGCCAAGAAATTGCTTTCTTTTTTACAATATAAATAGTTATTATAAAAATCCATGAAAACGCAACAAATAGTTCTGGCATCAAGACCAGTCGGCACACCAACGCTTGACAATTTTAGATTTGAAAGTATTGAATTGCCCGATTTGCAGGATGGCCAAGTGCTACTAGAAGGAAAGTATTATTCTGTAGATCCTTACATGCGAGGCAGAATGAATGATGTAAAATCTTATGTTCCTCCATTTCAAATAGATCAACCGATATCAGGAGGAGTAATTGCAAAAGTAATAGCCAGCAAATCAACTGATTTAAAACCAGATGATTTTGTGGTCGGTATGTTGCCGTGGCGGGTGGAAACAGTAGCATCGGCAAATGGTTTATCAAAAATTGACGCATCTGTTGCGCCATTATCTTATCATCTCGATGTGCTTGGTATGACTGGCCTGACAGCGTATTTTGGTTTGACGGAGATTGGCAAACCAAAAGCTGGGGAAACAGTAGTAGTTTCCGGCGCAGCCGGGGCTGTGGGACTGGTAGTGGGACAAATTGCTAAAATACAGGGCTGCCGTGTAGTGGGTATAGCTGGTTCTGACGAAAAAATAGAGTTACTGAAAGACAAATTTGGTTTTGACGATGCCATCAATTATAAAACCGCTGGCGACTTAAAAACGGCGATTTCAAAATCATGCCCCAATGGAGTTGACGTTTATTATGATAATGTAGGTGGCGAAATATCGGATGCCGTTACCAGCAACATCAACTTCCATGCTCGAATCGTATTGTGCGGACAAATTTCATTGTATAATAGTACAGAAACGCCCGTAGGGCCACGCTTGCAGCCCTTGCTGCTTACCCGAAGTGCTTTGATGCAAGGGTTTATTATTGGTAATTTTCAAAGCCAATTTCCCGAAGGTATCAGTCAGCTCGCAAAATGGTTACAAGAAGGGAAATTGAAATTTGAGCAAACTGTTGTTCATGGCTTTGATCAGTTACCAACTGCATTGCTTGGCTTGTTTAAAGGTGCCAATATTGGCAAGATGATTGTAGAGGCATAATGGTTATTATAATGGGAGGATCTAATACTAGGTGGGCACCTATTTTAAGCAAGACGCCTCCCTCGTCAACCTGAACTTGTTTCAGGTTCTATTGTGCGAAATGACATGATAGATGCCGAAATAAATTCGGCATGACGACCCGAAAGTGATTATTGTCAGTTGCCTATTTTAGGTGTCCATTTGTATAAATGACCCTTTGGGATAGCTTGGTGGTGAATGTTGTAAGGAATGATTTAGTATGACGGTAGAAAAACAAATGGATAAAATCTCAGCAAATAATACAGCACAAATCCAATACGGAAAGATTATTTCTGTAAGAGGAAGTGTTGTAGATGTATCATTTGATAGCAACCTACCGCCTATTTATACTTTGTTGCATTCTGGTAAGGATAAAGAAGTGTCAATTGAAGTTTTATCTCAGTTGGATGAACATAGTGTACGCGGCATTGCCCTAAACCCTACGCAGGGTTTAGCAAGAAATATGGTGGTGGAAACGAAAGGCGAAGAGCTTACAGTGCCGATAGGGAAAAATATCATCGGCCGAATGTTTGACGTTTTTGGAAATACCATTGATCATCTTGACCAACTACCAAAAGGTGAACGTCGCAACATCCATCAATCACCGCCTCCATTGGCTAAAAGAGCCGTAAAATCTGAAATTTTTGAAACGGGTATAAAAGCCATCGATGTATTAATACCCTTGGAGCGGGGCGGCAAAGCAGGGTTATTTGGGGGTGCCGGTGTGGGCAAAACAGTATTGCTTACCGAGATGATTCATAACATGGTGGGTCACAACAAAGGTGTGAGTATGTTCTGCGGCATTGGCGAACGTTGTCGTGAAGGAAACGAACTGTACAACGCTATGAAAGATGCCGATTTGCTGAAAGATATGGTCATGCTTTTTGGTCAAATGAACGAACCACCAGGAGCACGTTTTCGAGTCGGCCATGCAGCGCTTACCATGGCCGAATATTTTCGGGATGATGAACATAGAGATGTTCTACTGCTAATAGACAATATTTTTCGTTTTATACAGGCTGGCATGGAAGTGTCCGGCTTAATGGGACAGATGCCTTCGCGCCTTGGCTACCAACCCACCATGGGCACAGAATTATCAGAGCTGGAAGAGCGCATTGCTTATACGGATGCAGGGGCAATTACTTCTATACAAGCGGTTTACGTGCCCGCTGATGACCTGACAGACCCCGCCGCTGTACACACATTTTCGCACCTTTCAGCATCCATTGCGCTCTCAAGAAAGAAAGCCAGCGAGGGTTTATATCCTTCAATCGACCTCTTGCAATCCAATTCCAAAATGGCTACACCGGGTATTATTGGGCAAAAACACTATGACCTAGCGCAGAAAATACGGGCAACATTAGCACAATATGAAGAATTAAAAGACATTATTTCCATGCTCGGCATGGAGCAACTATCTGTAGAGGATAGAAATGTAGTAAACCGTGCCCGAAAAATTGAACGCTTTCTTACCCAGCCGTTTTTCGCTACCGAACAATTCAGCGGTATTAAGGGAAAGCAGGTCAGTTTGAAGGATGCGTTGGACGGATGTGAACGCATTTTAGCCGATGAGTTTAAGGATTATCCTGAAAGTGCTTTTTATATGATTGGTGCTATAGATGAGGCAAAGAAACCCGCAAACAACGATGCTTCAAAAGATAAACAACCCGATACTAAGAAGGTTGCGATCCCTGCAAATGAAAAAGTAGTCGCTGTGTAAAGACGAACCAATGGAAAATACATTAATGAGTCTTAAAATTTTGCTTCCCTTCAAGGTATTCGCCGACATAGAAGATGTAACGGATATTGTGATGGAAACAAGTGCTGGTTCCTACGGTTTATTGCCACAAAGACTCGATTGTGTCGCAGCATTAGTGCCCGGCATTTT
>JBDTKK010000083.1:0-9813 GCA_039935335.1 Chitinophagaceae bacterium | reverse complement strand
CTTGCGTAAAGTCTGCCGCAAACTCTGCATCGTTTCTTCAAATTGAAGTTGGGTGAGGCCTGCATTCGCTCCAGCCAAGGCAATCGCTTTATGTCGCTTGCCACCAAGCTGAATGAGTTGTTGGATTTGGACAAAAAACTGTCCGGTGGGGTTGCCTGCTGCATCTTCTCCATGATGGAAAAATTGATGATTGACATACACGTTTTGATCCACACTAAGTGTTGGATTGTCCCAAAGCCGCGCCTGGCGTATCAATGCACTATCAGCAAGAACATTGTAATGCTGGGCAAGCAATTGCAGGTTTTTTTGAAGGAATGTAGCTTCCATTTCCGGTAGGGAATAATGGAGGGTGTCCGCACTTTGCTGTGCGTGTATCACTTGTGTACCCAAAAGGAGGGTGCAGCCAAGGCAGATACACATGCGGAGCTTTGTGAAAAGCTTCATGATTTAAAGACAGTAAATGAAAGAAAAAAAGTCAGGACGGACTTATCCTGAGCGACGAAAGTAATCCACTAACAAGCCTTGGGTGGCGGCGGATTTATCTCTTTAAAATAGAGATAGCGATACACGTCTTGCAGCGGTGTGGGCTGCGCAACTTTCGACAAAAAAATTGGCTTGGAAGCCTGAAAATCATCTGGAGCAAACAAGTAAACTACCACTGGTTGCGTGTCTTTTTTCGGCCCAGATTTCTGTTCACCAAATAGAGAATTATGCCGTTGGGCGATACTTGTAAAGGGAGGAGCCTGCCGTTGATAATGCCTTAAAGTACACATCGTAGAAACCGCTGTGGTCGTGGTTTTCGCGGGCTTTGACTGAATTTGGAATAATGCTGCCGCAACTACAAAAAGTAGCAGAAATACGGGTTGGGAAACTTGACGGTAGGACAGCATTCCTTGAAAGAATGAATGCAAATTAGTATCGCCTCCATCTAAGCGGATGTTAAGATTCGCTTTCGCTTCTTCCTTCTATCAATAAACCCTCAACTTGGGCGATCATAAACGTCGGGTCAAAGTGTTTGAGAAAGTCTTTTCTTGCTTCGCTAAATTGATTTTGTAACGCGGCATCGCCCAATAATCGATGTATCGCTTCAGACATCTGGGCAACATTTCCCACTTCTGTTAAAATTCCTGCCGCACCATTCATCAACAGCTCTCTAACGCCCGTGGGGCAAGCCGTTGCGACGATTGGCTTGTCTAATATCATAGCTTCAATGATGACGGTGGGTAAGCCTTCATACTTCGAACTAAAAAGAAAAAGTGAGGAATTTGCTATCCATTTATAGGGATTGGGTTGAAAACCTGTAAACAGAATTCGCTCACTCATGCCTGCATCATGAGCCAATTTCTCCAGACTTTCCCGCGCAGAGCCATAGCCCACAATCACGAGGCATTCTTCAATTTTATATCGATTCACGCAGTCGATATACGCCTTCACCAAAGTCGTAAAATCCTTTTGTACTTCATGCAATCGCCCAACGGAAACAATGTAGGGACGGCCTTTCAGCAGTTCAGCATCTATCGGCTCTTGCGCCAGTTCTTCAATTCGTTCCCTGTTGAGTGCATTGTAAATTCTTGTCAATTTTGGTTTTAGAAATGGGTACATCTTAGCCGCTTCATCTTTCATTTCCTCACAAAGCATCACTACTCGATTATAATGCACGAGGCGGCGCGAAAGCTTGTCCAGCTTGCGTTTCTCTGCTTTCCAATTGTGCCCAAAACCAAAATGACGATAGACTGCGCTTCGCTTGTCTTCAAAGAGTTTGTAAAAAGGTGCTAGTGTAGTATCAAAGTCAATGACTACATCCGTGTCTTTCAATAAGTTTTTGAGTGCTCGAGCTTGTCTTACTTTTCTTATCGGTGGGAAAAACAATTCGGCAGCGAGCTTTTCAAAAACACCAATCTTTCCAGTCTTCTTTTTCTTTTGAGCATTGATGAGCCAGGGCGCGTTGAGCAAATGATGCACTTCTACGTAGTCCGGCAGCTCGGATAGCAGCACTTCTTGTTCTCCAAAATTGTAAGCAATGGAAAGGCGAATTTTGTACTTCTTCTCGTCCATCGCGCGGAGCAATTCGATAAGCACTTTCTCTATACCTCCCGCCAGAAAGGAGTTTACATGGAATAGGATGGTCTTCAATGGAGTTGCGTCGTTGAAAGGGAAATGGAGGATAAAGATAGATTTGAAGGGAGTGTTTTGGATTATTCTGCACCTAATCCAAATAATTCTTCAACCCACTATTCACTACCCTCAACCAATTGCTATTCTGAAATTGGATAGAAAAGGAGATGCTGTTTGCAAACTTCTTCCCCGGGAAAATACTTTTGTAATAATCCTGATAATCTTGGCACATCACCAAAGGAATGTGGAGCAAAAAGACATCGTGCAAAGCATGGATTTCCAATCCGCCACTATACAACCATCGGCTTGCCGAAGGGCTGATTCTAGTGGCATCGGCGTAGGTTGAAGCATCCAGATAAAGCCGAACGGGCAATTTTCCGAAGGGCAAATCCGTCTTAATATTGAAGCCAATCAACCAATCGTCGCTCATTCCCAGCGGGAAGCCATAATACGGCGTTGAAATCTTGCCGCCACCTTCCTGAATACTCACTTGCCGCGCTGCAAAACCAGACCTCGCGCTGCGCCCAATCCAAGTGCCATCATAGAGATAATCATTTGGCGCAGTAAAACTGGATGTGAGCCAATATCGAGAGTTGGTGCTTTCATCATTTACAATGGAAATAAACTTGCCAGCATAGCCACGGAGATACAAGGATTTTCCCTTCATGTTGTAGTCTATCCGCAACTTTCCTTCTGCGCTGATTTTGCTGAAAGTATTGCCCACTTGGGCTTCCAGCGTGTAGGAATAAGGATTGAAGGTTCGATTATTCACGTAGCTGTAGCGCAGGAGACCGTAATTATTTTCTTCATAGCCGTGCATGCTGGGTTTGTAAAGACTGTCCTTGGTGTCAAGTGTAAAGTCAAAACCATTTTCCCAAATTGCATAGCCTTTTAGCATCAGCGTCCGCGTGACTGGACTTAAAGGCGAGGGATTTTTAAAGACAAAAGAAATGGACGGTGCGACCTTGATATATCGTGCTCGAAGTGTGGCGGCAATGAAGCGGGAAGTGCTGTCATAATGAAAGGATTTTAGGTCGAGTTGTGGTACTATTTCACTAAAAGTTTTCTTAGGATAAATCCAATAACCCAGTGAACCTGTGCCGACAAATTCTTTGGAACGGAAGCCATACATCGGCGCAAGTGCATAGCGAAAGCGACTTTGCGGAATAGTCAGATTATTGAATAAAGCTCCGAGCATGAAGCCATCATAAAGGTTGTAACCCAAGGCTGGCAAGACATACATCGCAGCCGCGCCATTCCGACCAAGTCCTATTCCGGGCTTTATTTTGAAGCTTTTATTTCGAAGTAATCCGCCTCTTCGAACTCTATTATTGAAAGCGAAATAGTCCGGAATTTCTTGTCCTACGCGCCAAGATGTTGCAACGCTTTTTGGAAGCCTTAGAACAGTTTCTTTTTGAAAAGGAAGTGTCCAGGCGCTATCAACGAGCATCCCATTCTTATAAGCATTGATGCGAACCGGCGCGGCAAAATCACTATAGTTTTTGATTGTAATGTCTGTGCTATCATCCTTTGTCCGAGCGCGTTTCAGCCCAAAGTCGATGCCTTTATCAGTTGCAAGTGAACCCTCAAAAAACCAGTTTATTGGGCGGGAAATATTTCTTTGAAAAATAGCTGCTACATCTTCAGGATAAGGATGTTTGAACTTCCAGGTATTGTAATAATCCTTCATCGCAATATTGAAAGTATCTGCGCCCATATAGCCTTGCAGCCAATTGAGCATGAGGGCCGTTTTGCTATATACATCAATCGGGTAATTGAATTTCGTGAAAGCCGCAGAAGTCAAGCCTAGACTTTGGTCGGTATGCGTGGAAGCGGCATTGAGGTAAAATACATCTTCGAGGCTATTAGCATAGCGTTCTCTCTTGCCATCAGGAAATTTGATATTTCTGGTGATTTTTTGCTCGTAAAAAGTGTTCACGCCTTCGTCCATCCAAGCATCGTCGCGCTCATTGCTCGCCAGCACGCCATAGAACCAATTGTGCCCGACTTCATGCACTAGCACCTGCGTGACAGAGGTCAAAGTAGCGAGCCTGTCCACCACAGTTATCGTTGGATATTCCATGCCGCCGCCGGCTTTCAAATCACCTTCCACAGCCTTCACTGTTTTGTAAGGATAGGGGCCAACGGTTTCACTCAAGTACGCAATTGTTTGTTTCATGTATTGCGTGGCCTTCGTCCAATAACTCGCTTCGGAAGGCAAGGCTGCTGAATATATAGTTACCTCATGCGCGGCAATACCTGCGCCTGCAGCCACTTTCATCGTGTCTTTCCGCAACACAAAACGTTTGTCGGCAAACCAGGCAAAGTCATGAATATTGTCTTCGTGAAAATGCAAAGTCTTCCATTCCGCCGAGGATTTTGGGAAGCGATTGACGCTATCTCGCCAGCGTTTCAGCTTGCGAGTTGGTCGTTCGAGTTCAGGATATTTTGCCTTGCTTAGACTATCCCAAAACTCATTTTCGCTCGCGTCCAAGCAATTGCCTGTGGCCATCACGATGTAGTTTTTCGGTAGGGTGATTTGTACATCGTAGCAACCGATTTCACTGAAAAATTCCCCTTGGTCAAGAAAGGGTAGCGGATGCCAGCCTTTGCGGTCAAAGACAGCCGGTTTCGGAAACCATTGAGAGATGTAATAGGCTTGTCCTGTGTGTCCCATCCTAGAATACACCAGCGGGATTTTTACCCTAAAAGGCGTGGTCACTTCCATGGAAGCCTTTGGTGGCAAGGGATTGGGTAAATCTATTCGAGCAATATCGGGCAATCCTTCGGATGAAAAGGGCGATACCGGAATACCATCTACCTGAAAATTCAAGCTATCGATATAGCCGCGATTAGCCGTTTTACTGAGATAGAAATCCACGCTTCCGTTGCGCACTTGTTGCTCGGCAAACTTGGTACGGTCGCTGGTATAGGCGTTCGGCCACAGGTGGATGTAGATATAATGCAGTGTGTCCGGCGAATTATTGGTGTATTCGAAGCTTTCGAAACCATGGAGAAAGTTCTTTTTATCGTCCAGCCTAACTTGAATTTTAGTATCTACTTTTTGTTGAAAATAGGGCTGGGCAAGGCTTTTGAAGGAAGCCAAAAGGAAAGTGAGGTAAAATAGGATGAGCTTCAAATGAACTGCATTAATGGCCGAAACGGCGAAGATATTTCTGTGGGCTTTAAACAGGCTTTAAAAATGAAAAAGCCGGAGCTAGTCCGGCTTTGCTACTTTGTTTCCTTGATAAAGGATTTTCTTCCTAGCTTTGTGTTTTACTGGTAAGAGGTTTTTATCTTGTATAATGTACATCGAAGCGACCATCACGCACTTGAATTACTTTATTCGTAGCAGTATCAACGGCGTCAAACCAAAATGTTCCACTAATTATTTGTTTCAAAGAATCAAAATATTTGACATTAAACTCGCCTCTATAAGCCGGTCCTTTTATATAATACATTACATCACTATTGTATCTTCCTGAGTTCTGTTTTGTGTTGTAATCGTCTAATTGATAAATAGAATCTGCTTTAATTAGGACAGTGTCCAAATTAAAATAGATAAACCGATGATTATTAAAATCACGACCTGCCAACGTGAAATATAGAGCTCCATTTACTAACTGATAGTTACATTGCAAGGTTTCGTAACCCGCCAAAAAAGGGGTGCTTGTGGCAAAAACACATTACCATCAACGGTACAGCCAAAGGTATTGGCTCCTGTTTCGGTGTAGGGAGGCAGGGTATTATTGGGATTGCTGGGGTTTTTCATTTTTTTGCAAGAGGCAAGAAGGAGGGTGAAGGCGGTGAGATAAAGGAAGGTTTTCATGGTTTTGCTAATTTAAGCTTTCTTCGGAAAATCTCAGGAAGCGGTGTTTCCGATGGCTGAGCTTGCCGAAGCCATTCCCGCCCCTTCCTGGTTCGGGCAGGCATTTTTAATTACCCCAAATTCTTCACCAACTCTGCCGCAAATTCACTCGTCTTCAGCAAGGTCGCATCATTCATCAATTTGTAGAAGTCAATAGTTACGCGTTTGCGCATAATCGCTTCTTTCAATGCTTTCAGAATGGCGTTCGCAGCTTCGTTCCAGCCTATATATTCCAACATCATCACGCCACTAAGAATAAGAGAGGACGGGTTCATAGAATTTGTATTTGCAAAACGCGGCGCAGTGCCGTGGGTTGCTTCAAATACCGCGTGGCCAGTCGTGTAATTGATGTTGGCTCCTGGCGCAATGCCAATCCCACCAACGGATGCAGCCAAAGCGTCGGAGATATAATCACCATTAAGATTGAGCGTAGCCACGACTGAAAAGTCTTGTGGCGCAAGCAAAATTTGTTGCAAGAAATTATCAGCAATCACGTCGTTCATCAGAATTTTTCCGGATGCCAGAGCAAGCTTTATAGCATCATTTGCAGCGTCTTCATCTTGCGCTGCTTTTATCTTTTCCCATTCCGGCCAAGTAAAGACCTTGTCGCCAAATTCGCGCGCAGCCAATTCGTAGCCCCAGTTCTTGAAAGAGCCTTCCGTAAACTTCATGATATTGCCTTTGTGGACAATGCTCACGGTCGGCAATTTCTTTTCCACCGCATACTGCAAAGCCGCGCGGATAAGGCGTTCGCTGCCATCTTTACTTACAGGTTTGATACCAAAAGAAGTCGTTTCGGGGAAACGGATTTTATCACCCACGCCCCATTCATCTTGCAGGAATTTCAGCAATTTTTTTGCTTTTTGTGTGCCTTCCTGCGCCTCAATGCCGACATAAATATCCTCCGTGTTTTCGCGGAAGATGACCATGTTCACGCGCTCGGGATGCCGCACCGGCGAAGGCACACCATGAAACCAATGTATTGGACGCAGGCAGACATACAAATCAAGCTCCTGACGCATGGCCACATTCAACGAACGAATGCCGCCGCCAACAGGCGTTGTCAAAGGCCCTTTTATAGACACCAAATATTCCCGAGCTACTTCTAAAGTCTTGGCAGGAAGCCATTCGCCGGTAGCATTAAAAGCCTTTTCTCCGGCCAGCATTTCTATCCACTCAATCTTCCGCTTGCCTTTATAAACCTCTTCAACAGCCGCATCCAGCACCACTTTCGTAGCGTTCCATACATCCGGACCAATACCGTCGCCTTCAATAAATGGAATAGTAGGATTATTGGGAACTATCAGGCGGCCATCTGCGCCCATCGTGATTTTGCTGCTCATAAAGTCCGCGAAAATAAAGCTTTAGCCTTTTGCAAATTTTCTAGCGTACGAAGGGCAGGCGTTGGACGTTATATTCAGCCACTAAAGCCATCATTATGCGTCCAATTATTTTCGGTTTCTGTCTGCTACTTTTGGTACCATTTTCTGGAAATGCTCTGATTAAGAAAGGGCTGAAACAAGCGCTTGGCGAAGGTTTTGTGAATTTGGAGGCAATGGCCAATGGCAATTCCTTCATGGGGCGACCTCTAAAAATCAGAATCAAAAATCGCACGAGTGAAGCCCTCAGGATTGCGGTAGAACCAGCTTTGATTTTCCGTCCATCTGACACTAATTTTCAAGACTTAATAACCTCTGGAAATGAAGTTTTCGCTATTGCAGCCAATGCCACGACCGAACTTGAATTAGGCACTTTTTGCGGCAAAGCCTATGCTTCGGCTCCAGATAATGGGCTCGACTTTCGCTACGTAGGCCAGGCCGACACCACGATGCAAAAGCTGCTGCGCTATATTGAGCGACAAAAGCTACACGATTTTCTAGGACAACAAGCTGTCTGGGTATTGACGGATTTTCATGGCCTTGAGATGGTTTACGACCCCGCTCGTCCAAATGAAAGCCGTGCACTTAACGAATTTGTTCAAAAATTGGTAGGTGGTACAAAGCCCTCGTACTTCAAGATTTATGCGATAGATACAACGGCCGGGCAACCCGCATTTGTCAATAGAATTTTGAAAATCGCAACGCAGATGGAGTGGAAGCAACCCCGTGCGGCCACTTTAGATTTATCCATTTTTAATGACGATGGTAAAGTGATTCAAACGGTTTTTGCAAAACAAGAAATGAAGAAAGGCAGCTACAAAATAAATGTGGAATTTGAAGGCGAACATGCTCCTAAAGGCAAGTATTATTTGCGCTTAAAAGAGGGCGATAATGTTCTTGAAGAACAGGAATTCACACTAGATTAGTTGGTTTCAGCTTTCCCTAAAGCAACTCCAATACCACGCAACACAGGCTTTTTAATTTTGCATTTTTAATTTTGCATTTAGAATTTCCACGTCGCACTAAGCTTCATAAAAAACGGCGTTCCCGGCGTAAAGCATAATTCATCAACTGGTGCTGTTTCGTTCTTTAAGCGCGTCTCTGTATCAACGGCCGCTTCATTCCATTTCGTGTTCGTCAGGTTCTGAATTTGAAAGCCTAATTCGTAGCGCGGACGGGAATAATTGGCGGTGAAATCAATCACATTATACCCTGGAGCAATGACTGTGTTCTCTGTATTTGCAGGACGGTCGGCCATGAGTCGATAACGCAATCCAGCAGAGAAATCCTTGAAGGGTTTGATGGTAATACCACCAATGGAAGTGAAGCTGGGCGCGAGTTCCACATAATTTTGACCTTCTGGCTTATCCACATATCGAGCATGGGTATAGTTAAGGTCGGCATCCAAATACATCCATTTGGTTAGGGCATAGCGACCGGAAAAATCAACTCCCATGCGGCGGGTTTTACCATTCAATGAAGGCACATCGCCGGCATCGCCGCTGTAAGTATATTCTTGCTGCAATGTCATGTTGAACACCGCAAACTGAATCAATAAAGAAGGAACGGGTTTGATGACCACGCCTAAGTCTAAAGCGAATTCAAGCGGCAATACTTCGCCACCAGATTCAGGTCGGAAATAGATATCGCGGGCATCATTGCTATGGAAGCCGATGCCGTAATTGGCATATACGCGCCCGGTCTTGCCGAAGTTGTAATACAGTCCGGCTTTAGGACTAAACACACCATTGTTATAAGTGGCTTTTGGCAGTTCTTCTGTAGTTGGGATTTTATTGTCGTAAGTCTGGATAAAGTAATCGTAGCGCGTGCCGAGCGTAGCTACGAGCTGTGGCAATAGATGCACCGATTCTTGCGCATAAGCAAAGGGGTTAGTCTCGTGGATGTCACCTAGGCGAATACTATTGAGGAAGACCGTGTTTTCTGTATGACTTAGCTCGCTGTTGTAAGTGTCGTCATTTCGGAATCCGATACCGATTTCAGTCTTGGCTTCGAGCTTTCCAATCTTGTGCCGGAGCGAATAACTGGCATTATAACCCGCGTAGATTCTGGATTCTGCCTGGTGGATTTCATCGCCATGAATAGGGTCAATTAGGAAGAAAGTAAAATCGGAATAGAGCGAGAAATCGTAGTAACCTGCATAGAGATTGGTTTTGAAAGTCGCGTTTTTGCTAAGTGATTGTGTGTATTGCAGGTTGAGTTGGTAGCGACTGGTTTTGCCGCCTTCATGGTCTAGCTCGCCAAAGCGGTCAATGATTCCTTCTGTTACTGCGCGTTCTGGAATTTGTCCAGAGGCACTCCAGCTACTGCGGAAGGCGTTTGCGGTTATCGAAAAAAGTCGGTTGTCGCCAATGCGTTTCGTGTATTTCCCGACGAGGTTGACGCGGTTGAAATCCTGGGGATTATCGAAGTAAGAACGGTTGTAGCCATACT
>JBDTKK010000082.1:0-13243 GCA_039935335.1 Chitinophagaceae bacterium | reverse complement strand
TACAAACGCCCCACAAAATTTGCCGGGACGGTGATGCTTTCTTTGCTCGGTGTCAATGTTTCACTGGAAGGTGCGTCTAAAAATCAGAAGCTGACTTATTTGGTTGGACTTCGGCAAAAAAGCAATCAGTATTTATTGCAAAGCCAACCCACGAAAGGCGTTTATAATCCCAGTTTTACAGACTTTCAGGCGGATGTCACCTATCGCTTCAACCCGCGCTGGGAGATGGAATTGATTGGTAATTATGCTCGGAATCGCTTCTCTTTAAGTCCTGAAGAAAGTGTGACCACGTTCGGTGTGATAGACCAGGCTTACCAACTTCAGGTATATTATACTGGAGGAGAAATAGACCAGTTTGATACGCGCTTCGGCGGCATTTCTATCACGCATCGCCCCAATAGCAAACTGAAATTGAAACTGCTGGCTTCGGGCTTTCAGAGTAATGAGAGAGAGACATACGACATCAGCGGAGAATACTTGCTGGGTGCATTGGAGACGGATTTGGGTAAGGCTAATTTTGGTCAGATAAAGTATGCGATTGGCACCGGCATCATTCAGAATTATGCCCGAAATTATCTCAAAGTAAATACCGGAACCATTGCCCATCGCGGTACTTACGACGCGGGAAAACACACGATACTTTGGGGCTTGGATGCCAGTTTTACGAACATCGCCGACCAACTTCATACATGGCAGCGCAGAGATTCTGCGGGATATACGCAACCTTACAATCCGGATTTGCTGACGATGCAGACTTATTTGGATTCCAAGGCTGACTTCACTTACGCTCGTTATTCCGGATTCTTGCAGGATAATTTCCGAATTGGCTCGGATTCTAATCATGTCAATATCTCTGCAGGTTTGCGATTTTTATACAGCGATTTGAATAAAGAATTTGATTTGAGTCCCCGGGTTCAGGCCACTTACCGCCCACTTGGAAAACGTGATCTTTTACTCAAAGCTGCTGTGGGCATGTATGTGCAGCCTCCTGTGTATCGCGAGATGCGTGCTGATGACGGCACAATCAATTATAATTTAAAATCCCAAAAAGCATTACACTTCGTACTCGGTGCGGAAGAGAATGTAAAATGGGGTGATCGACCGCTCAAACTGACCTTGGAAGCCTACTATAAAGATCTTACAGATATCGTCCCTTATGTTTATGATGATGTAAGAATCCGCTATTCCGGCAGAAATAATGCCAATGGCTATGCTTATGGTGGCGAATTTCGCGTGTATGGAGAGCTGGTGAAAGATGCAACTTCTTGGGTGAGTATTGGCTTGATGAACAGCCAAGAAGACCTGACTGACGACAAGGTTATTTTTAAAAATCAAAAAGGTCAGGATTCTGCGATTATTTATCCCGGCTATGCGCCCCGGCCTACAGATCAAAGGGTGATGGTGGGCATTTATTTACAAGATTACTTGCCGCGTAATAAGAATTTCAAGGTCAACCTGAATCTTCTGTATTCCAGTGGCATTCCTTTTTATACTTCAGATACCTTGCGCTACGGACCCGTGATTCGCCTGCCCGATTATAAGCGTGTGGACATCGGTTTTTCCGCTTTACTATTGGACGGCACACGAAAAGAACGTCCTCGGTATTCGTTTTTCTCCAACCTGAATAGTATTTGGGCGAGCTTAGAAGTGTTCAATCTTTTGGGCATACAGAACACGCTTTCCTATTCTTATATCCAAGACCAAACGACGGGAAAAGGTTTTGCGGTGCCTAATCGGCTTACTTCAAGGTTGTTGAATGTGAAGGTGATTGTGAGGTTCTAAGGGAGGGTTTTTGGAGGACACGAACATAGTTTTGGTCTTGCTAAAAGAACTTGGAATGTGTATTCGTTACTCAAAGCTGATGCTTGTGCGCTCAATCGATTGATTGATGCTAATGGAATTTCGTTTACAACAGCGGAAGGGCAAAAGGAAACTTTGGTAACAAAAACAGTCGCCATTCAATGAGGCGCAACTATTTACCTTGAATATCTGTAAGAGGTTTTGATTGGATTGTCAGGCAATAACCTGACATTATTATCATTTAATCAGGAAATAGTCTTACTTTCGATTTCATTTTGTCAAATAATACCCTTACTTTTGTTCTTAATTAGTCGGACAATACCCTTACATCATGCCCATAACACCGCTGCTGATTCAGCAATTAGACAGAAAAATAGGAAACTTTGCTTCATTGAAGTCAGTTGCCTCCCCGCCTACGGGATGGACTAAAGCCATCCGTACCGCGCTTGGCATGTCTATGCAGCAACTGGGCAACAAATTGTCCATTACCAGACAAAGTATTCAGGAAATGGAGCAAAGAGAGCAAGAAGGTTCCATAACGCTTAAATCGCTGAAGGACGTAGCGAATGCGCTTGATATGCAATTGGTGTACGGTTTCGTTCCAAAAGATGGTTCTTTAGATGCTTTAATAGAGCGTAAGGCGATGGAACTTGCGCGGCAGATTGTATTGCGAACTTCCAATTCTATGAAGCTAGAAGACCAAGAGAATTCTGCTGAACGCATTGAAAATGCCATTCAGGAAAAAGCAGCAACCTTTAAAAGCGAAATGCCAAAAGTTTTATGGGATTAGACTTGGATTATGCAGATGGGCAAACACCATTGGACGAAGACGAGAGGGAAGGCTTGTTGATAAAAGCTATTGCTACTCGCGGAGAATTGGATGAATTTGAGCAACAAAATATCGAACGCGCGATGGAATGGAGTTTGAAACGCTCTTTTAAGATGGAAGAAATTTTTACGGAGCAATTTCTAAGAAAACTCCACAAAAAAATGTACGGAGATGTTTGGAATTGGGCTGGTGAATTTAGAAGGATGAATAAAAATATTGGCGTGGATAAATGGCGAATTGCAGTCGAACTAAAGGCATTGCTTGACGATGCAAGATTTTGGATTGCCAATAAGACTTTTGAGTCCGATGAACTTACAATCAGGTTCAAACATCGTCTGGTAAGCATTCATTGCTTTCCCAATGGCAATGGTCGGCATAGCCGTTTGGTTGCGGATATTATCATTGAAAAAGTCTTCAAACGCCCTGTCTTTTCTTGGGGAGCGAAGGATTATTCTGCTGACGTTCGTAGGAAATATTTGGAGGGAATGAAAGCAGGCGACAAGGGAGATTTTGAAGCACTAATCCAATTTGGACGGTCTTAAAAAGGGTAAACGAGAATGAGAATCTTTTTTGTTCCCCCACTTTGAGCTTGCTCCACAGAAAGCGATGGCTCTTTATTATTAATCTCTGCGCCCTTTGCGATTAATCTTTGCGCTTGCCTCGAAGAAAGTGGTGGTACTTTGCGCATGCCCCGCTGAGAGCGGTGAATACTAACCCGCTTTTGTTCGCATGCACATAAAGCCTTGTTCCTATTTTTAAACCTCAATGCCCCAATCTCACACCGATAAAACCTCTGCAATCCCCATCCAGCGCTGGATTGCGGCATTGTCCATCATTCTGCTTGTGGGGAAATTTTGGGCCTGGACTATAACAGGTTCCGTCACCATTCTCACTGACGCGCTGGAAAGTATAGTCAATGTTCTGGCGGGTTTTATAGGGTTATTCGCAGTGATCTTTGCTGCCAAGCCTCGGGATGCGAATCATCCTTACGGCCACGGGAAAATTGAGTTTGTCTCGGCTGCTCTAGAAGGCGTGTTGATAATTATTGCCGGCTTGATGATATGCTATGAGGCTGTCAACCATTTTCTTCATCCTGTAGCTTTGCAGAAACTAGATTGGGGAATTGTGTTGGTGGCCGTTACCGGAGCGGCCAATTTTTTTCTCGGTCTTTATGCGAGTCGTGCAGGGAAACAAAGGAGGTCGGCAACGCTGCAAGCTGCGGGCAAACATTTAAGCACGGATGCCTACAATACCATCGCCGTAATTGTTGGGTTATTTTTGGTGAAGTTTACGAATTGGATTTGGCTGGATGCGGCTATAGCCTTGGTTTTCGCGGGAATTATCTTTGTGGTGGGCTATAAAGTTTTGAGGAAATCTTTGGCCGGAATTATGGACGAGGCCGACATGAAATTGCTGCAAGAAGTGATTGATTTGCTCCAGGAAAAACGCCATGATGATTGGATAGACTTGCACAATCTCCGCGTGATTCAATACGGCGCTGTGCTGCATGTAGATGCCCACATGACTATGCCCTATTATTTTGAGGTGCGCCGAGCTGATGAGGAAGTTCACGAGCTACAACATCTCATCGCCGAGCATTTTGGCGGGAAAGTGGAATTATTTATCCATATTGATGCTTGCAGATTTTACCAATGTCATTTGTGTGCGATGCCCGATTGCCCGGTGCGGCAACATCCTTTCGAGGCACAGGTAAAGTGGACAATGGACAACGTGATGGCAGATAGTAGGCATGGCAAAAAAGGGCACGAAGAAGAGAGTTAAGGACAATAAATCCGATTTGATTTCGACCTTTCCGCCACTATTTGATCTAAGCCTTGCAGCGAAATTAGATTTTCTTAAAATAAGCAATAAAAGCGCTTTCGATTGATGGCGAATGAATTCCCAAAGCGAATTTGGGCAGAAAAAGACATCCGTCTGTTACTCAAAAAAAATCTTCTTTCTTCTTTCCCTCAAAAGAAAAAGCCGGACGGAGGTTTCTACAATATTATAGATAAACTCTACTTAAAATCATTTTCCCAGGCTAACAAAAGAGACCCAAATTCTGGTAGCTAATCCGAACTATTCAACTAAAGCAGGTATTCCATCAACCCAATTGCCTTTTTTCAGCTAATAATTTTGCTGCTACTTTATCGTCGGCCCATTTGCAACTACCGACACCGGATTGACCACTAATGCTCCATTAATCATTTCTGCGTTCCGAGTTGCCGAAATGCCGGCAACATGTAAATGTCCCATATCTGCCGTCGCGCTAACGCTGGTACTTCCCTTTTGAAGATTCCAATCACTATTGAATTCCAAGTCAACAGTACCTTCTACCCCGAGGGTTACATTGACAGGATTTTCGCCGATTTTTGCAATCTCTATCTCTTTACTTACGCTGACATCCAAACCCAGTTGATTGGCCTGACCTTGATTCTGAGCCATTATTTGATCCGAAGTTCTGTTATAAAACGCTTTGAACGGTCCGCCACCGATATAAAACTTCTCTCCATGGCAGGTCTTTTCAATACCGGTACCCAAAAAAATCGGATAATTTTGATCATAGCAAGGCCCTTCAAATTCCTTGATGTGTTTTGGCTTCTTGGAGAAGGGATCAGGTGCCTTTGTCAGGCCCATTTGCAGGGGAGGACATTCCGGCATAGGCGGCTTTACATACGCACACATGGAAGTTGCTATCTCGCCTAGTGAAATCTTCCATAGACCATAAGCCTGAACAATAGCCATTTGAACCCTATATTTTCGGGTTGCATTGAGATAATCATTCCAGCCCTCCTGATGTACCCTACTGACTATCGGTGCAGTAGCATTGATATACCATTGAATGGAAGCGGCCACATGATCATAATAATCGTCCCAAAGCCTGGACACCGCCTCTAAATCGCTATTTTTTGATTTATAAATCCGTGGCAACCATTCGCAATTGACACCCTTTTTACATTCCTCATCATCCTTACACGCCCCTAGGTTTTTGTCCCACATATTAATCATGTCCATATCGTGATAGTACGCGCTCGCCCCAAGTGGAACAAGCTTTTTCACCAATTGTGTTTTCTCCCAGGACAATCGTTGGGTAAAACTTTCTTGTATTGCCGGTAACAAATCAAGATATCTCGCAAAACTATTTGGATAATGAATATACCCTTCGTCATCTTTATAAGGCGTATTGCTTAGTGGAGGCAAACTCTTCAGTTGCTGCATCAACTGCGCCCTTGTATTATTCATTTGTTCGTAGGATTTTGCGTGTTCTTTTTCGCATTCCATAATTCCTTGGCCAATATCCTCGGGCTTGTTGACAAATGCCTTTTTGTACCTTGACAAAGTAATATCATCTACGTCGGCACCAGGCGGCGGGTCCGTCGCATTGTCGGGCAATGAATTATCAAAAGTGTGGTCGTCACTTGGATCAGTGGTTGGGTTATTGCCGTTCTGTGCATTTTGCTGCGTCGCTATATTGCTCGCGGAGGAAGAAAAGGCGGCTGAAGGACCAGCATCCCCTCCTGAACTCTCGCCCATTGTTTTAATTTCCTTTGACAGGCACTTGAACAAGGCGGCAATATCTCCTTTTGCATACGCGACCATAGCTGCTCCTTCGTTCGCGGACTGAAAATCTTTGTTAACTTGTAGCGCTTTATCAAAATATTTATTTGCGGCATCAAAATCGCCGTAATAGGCTGAAGCCCAACCTATATTGGTGTTTATTGCGGTATTGTGTCCGGTATCCAGGCTATTGGCGTAGAGATGGCATTGCAATGATTTTTCCAAATCCTTCTGATCTCTAAAATAGACACCTAAATCATTGACTGCCCAAGGGTCTTTCGGATTTTTTAAAATGCTCTCGCAGATTAAAAACATGGCCGCATCGGGATTTGCACCGCTCGCTAGTAGAAAAGCGCCTGTGCTGGCCACGTTAATGCTGGTGTCGTTGAGGGTCAATGTAAGTGCACGAAGTGTTAGAGGATCTAATTTGGGTTTTATGCTCTTCAAAAGCTGCGTTGCGATTACAGTAACAGTCGAAGCTGAATATTTGGGTAATTTATCGGTATGATGAAAGAGATTTTGCTTCGGCGTACTCTGATTCATGGCATCGGTATAATCCTGCAATTGCTTAGCAGACTGATTCATTGTTGCATTAATCTTGTTGAAATCAGGAATACTTGGGATTTGCATGCTATCAAAATTCGGCATCGTCACGTTCGCGAGCTCTGGATGGATTGTCTTTAACGAATCTAGCGTGGTCTTCTGATGTTGTCGCTGTTTCTGAAATTTCGAATCATTATTTAAACTATCGACCATATGGTGAGCCATTTTCATCTTGGCAGCTATTTCCGGATTGGATTCAATTGCCTTCAATTTAGCCTGGGCTTCAGCCATCATTTTTTGAATATCCGCTTGCGATTGCGCTTGTGCGGATAAGGATAAGAATAAACCAAAAACCAAATAAATAAGTTTCTTCATGAGATATGTGAATTTAAAGCCGAATTTGGAGAAGCAACCATCCTAACCTTTTAAAAGCAAGGCATTCAACTTGTTCAAATCAATATATTTAGACATAGCTGTAACATTGTCCAGATCACCGTATATATCAATTGCAATATTCTGTAGCTTGTCGCTCTTCACTTTCTTAGGCGTATGTTCGTCACCCTGACCATTTTTTTCAAATCCGGCGTGATACATCTCGCTAGAAGAAGCATTAGGTTGAAAATTCCCAAGTAGTATCAGGAGGATGTTGTTCCACTTATCGGAATTGCCTTGGTCCTGATTCTCAGCGCCGATTGTATAGAGCGTCGACACCTTTGCTCCGGGTTTTGAAAACGCTGCTCTATGAAATTTAACGACATCAAGTTCAAGGTTCAAGGCATAAGCTTCAAAAGCATTTACGACAAATTCCACTTGCACTACAGTATGATTTCTAAACCGACGGGTGATAATTTTATGTTCACTTTCACCCTCCTTTATCCCGGAATTATCGGCTTTCTGCTGCACTAAAGCGTTGGCTTTATCCAAGAAATCCCGCTCCTTTGTTTGGTAATATTTTGGATGCTTATCGACTGTGTATAATGCCACGCCTTCCGCTTTATGATCCTCACAGTACGCCGTATAAAGATTCATGTAGTAATTAGCCGAATCTCTATCCTTTAAATATTCAGGGCTTTGTTGTAGCGACTGCATCTCATTTGAGGATTCATCCAGTTGGTTCATAGTTTTACTTTCAAAATTGTTCTCATAATTTTTCCAGGCTTCCAGGGAATCATTATTGACTATAAATTGAAAAGTGATTGTAATGCCGCGTGGCGAGCGCGTGGCATAAGGCGTGCCCCCACCCTGCATGGCATTATCGTTGGTGTATTCCGATATTTCCCGCATTTGCCAGCCCAGGTTTGATGCTGCACGCTCCATCATATCAGTGAAAACGCTTCGCATATTATCCTGCATGGCTATTTCCTGCGGAAGAACAAGATTTGTTAGTCTAATCTCTTTGTTCTGTGACTCTTCAATGAAGCCCGTTTCTGGCTTATCGGCAGGAAACAGAGCATCATCTTGTGCACGAGTCGATAGCGAAACCGCGATGAAAAAGCAAGAAAGAGTAATCAATCTCATATAACCATTTTTATTCAAAGTCATTAATTAATTCCTATCAGTTGCGCTTACACTACTCAAACCTCTACCCTGTTTTTTACTTCTATTTCTAAAATTGAATAACTCTAGCCATATATTGATATTTCAGATGGCTGCCTAATCTTGGCAAAAGCCTCATAACTTCATCTATACCAATTTATCCCTTGCATTTATTTTAAACCAACATAACTAATCCTTCCGAATTCCATCACATTTATGGTTTAAACCTTTACAAATTCCACTCTTCTATTATTCGCTTTCCCGGCCTGAGTTGCATTGTCGCTAATCGGCTTGGAATCTCCGAAGCCCCTGGTTGTTAGGCGCGAAGCATCAATACCCATTTTCATTAACTGGGCTTTCACGGCATCTGCACGTTGTTGAGAAAGTGTAAGGTTATGAGCGGCGTTGCCTGTATTATCGGTATGTCCATCAATCTCAAACTTCAAATCCGGGTTGCTTTTCAACAAGCCGAAAATCATGTTAATCGTCCCCATACTTTGCGGTTCAATGTTTGATTTATCTACATCGAAGGTAATGCCATGTGTCACTATTTTGGTATCAGTGAATTTCTTACCAATCATATTCATTCCACCGCCTTCAGCGAGCCGTATGTTAGTCACAACAGCCTTGCCACTCACCCTAATTGCGAATTTGTTGATTGGTAGGGTTTTTACTTGAGGAATAACATATATCCTGTTCTGATCTAGATAGATCTTCATTTGCTTGTTCCGATAAGCAATTGAAATATGATGCCATTTGTTGACAAAATTTTCGTCACTCAAATTTTTTGGGAGATCATGGCTACCATCGTAAAGATCACCAGTATAGAAATTGAACGCTTCCGGATTCAGATCCAAATCATCATAACCACTAATCGGATTATCATCGCCATAAAAATTCAGTCCTACCCAAGGATCTCTAATATCACCATCCTTATAGGGCGAATACATATCGAATTCCACGGTAAAGGCATCGGGCATATACCCGGACTTTTTCTTCATTCTGGGCTCTAAAACAGCGGCACGGTCGCCACCTTCTCCCGAAACTAAAGCAAACACCTTTTTGCCATCAAAGCTGCTAACCTGCCCCTGACCATAACACAGAATCCAATGTGTGGGTAATTCTCCTTCTTGGTCATCTGAAAAATCATCGGCAAAAAGGACATTATCGCCTGGCACGAAATCAAAGTTTTGGTAGGTTTTTATCGAAGGGGCTGACGCTCCGCTGGATGTATTACTACTTCCGGAGCTATTATTGCTTTTACTATCTTGAGACGATGACTCGTCCTGACTTGCCGATGATTTATGTGCTTTTAAGGCTTTCCCTTCTGCCTTGTCAATACCACGATTGGTAGCATTTTCTACATCATTCGTTACGTGGCCTTCGGCAGTTTCCTGCGCGGCATCTTTTAAGCGATTCCAAAGCTGAGCTTGGGAAGGTGTTGAAAAACAAATTGCAAAGACTACTGCAAGTGGCAAGGATTGGCCTAGAAATTTTCGGTTCATGACAATGGATTTTATTCCTGCCAATTTCCTAAACATCGGTAACTTTCAGCACGCTTTTTAACCAGCAGACAGAGGCTAATTAATAGATGTGGGGATTGCTTTGATAGGTGGAAAGAAAATTAATAGACTATGGGCGAAATTAATCACCTCAAAACGCTTCAACGTTGCTCCAGCAGACGCAAGAATTCTTCTCGTTTGCGTTTACTTAGCAAGATATGGGCATTATTACTCATCAAAATACTGCCACCATCCTCTTTCAATACTTTCTTAATGTGTCCCATGTTTACCATAAATGAATTATGAACCCGAAAGAAGCCTTGCTCTGAAAGGAGTTCTTCGTATTCTTTCAAATTTGTAGAAGAGATAATCTTATCTTCCTTCCAATAAAAAATAGTATAAGCGCCCGCTGCTTCAAGGTAAATAATATCAGAAATGGGAATTACCGTAATGCCATCCATGGAATGTATCGTGATGCGCTCTGGGAGACGCTCGGGTCGTTCCAATTGCTGCAATAAAGCTTTGAGGCGCTGCTGAAAATCTTCCTGTAATTTCTTCTCTTTAAGCCTACCAATAGCTTGTGCAAGCTCTTCTTTATCAATAGGTTTCAGTAGATAATCGAATGCATTGTAGCGGAACGCTTTAATCGCAAATTGATCATAAGCTGTTACAAAAATAGTATCGAAACGGAGGGTTTGAAGCTCTTGAAGCATTTCAAAACCGTTCATGCCCGGCATATCTATATCTAGGAATACGACATCTGGTACATGATTCCTAATCAAGCGAATACCTTCCCTCCCGTCAGCAGCCATGCCCACAATTCTTAACTCTGGAAACTCCCGCTCAATTATTTCCCGCAACAGGTTTCGCCCCTTAATTTCATCATCAACAATTATCGCTTGCATAGATTGGATTTCTTTGAAAAAAAATGGAAAAAGAATTTTGATAAATAAGTGCAGGTTACGCCAAGATCTTCAAATTTGCATTCATAGTTTTATAGAAGCTTGTAGTTTTTTAACAATCGGTATTATCTGTTTGAGAAATGGCTGCAGATCCTTAAAGCCTATTTTATACTTAGAATGGGAATTTTAAGCGTCACCCTCGTTCCTACGGCCACTTTTTGCCCAGTTTCGTCTTCGTGGAAAAGGTCTTCGGTTTGTATGCTTGCTTCGCGACCTGCAAGCTTCCCGACCGTGTCCAATTGTTCAGCAACGAGCTTTATCCCCAATGATTGGCGCTTCTCACTCAAAGAAGGCTTGAAAGCTTGAGCTGCTGTCCGGCCAATACCATTATCTTCAACAATTACATAAATATACCTATCGTCTGCCTTAAAAATAACCTGCAATATCTTCTCTTCCTTTTTATGGGCAAGTCCGTGCCAAATCGCGTTCTCAACAAAAGGTTGCACCAACATAGGAGGAATATCCAGAAAATCTATTGCCAATTCATTGTGTGTTATTGTGTAAGTGAAAGACTCCTGAAACCTAAGAGCCTCCAAATCAAGATAAAGTCGAAGCATTTCAATTTCCTGACTTATTGTGATAAACTGCTGCTCCGACCTTTCTAAAATCATCCTTACCAACTTGGAGAATTTTGATAGATACTTGTAGGCAGAATCTGTATTGTTAGTGTATATCAATTCTTGAATCGAGTTCAGCGCATTGAACAAAAAATGAGGATTCATCCTACTGCGCATGGCCTTTAAGCGCATATCGGCCAACTGGCTATTGAGCTTAGTTTTTAGCTTTTCAGTTCGACGAATGTTATTCATACGATAGACAAATAACCCGTAAACAAGCAGGGCGACTAGCAAAAGTACCATGATTCTAAACCACCAAGTATCCCAAAACGCCGGTCGTACTTTTAGGTACAATCCCTTATTATCGCTCGTCCATTGTCCGTCTGCACCCATTGCCCGCACTTGAAACAGGTAAGTACCAGGAGAAAGATTTGCATAGGAAACAAAATTTCTGGTATCTGCATATATCCATTTATCCTCCGCTCCTTCCAGTCTATAACTGTATTTTACAGAAGTTCCTTCAAAAAATTCTGGCGCATCAAAGCTACATGAAAAATTATTTTGTGGGTAGTTCAAGATGATTTCACCCGTTTGGCCAATTGGTTTATTGAAATGCCATTCTTGCCCGCTAATCCATAACTGCGTAATAAAAACCCTTGTATTAGCAGGGCTAAACTTAAAATCCTTTGGAGTGAATTTTAATAAAAAATCCTTGCCCCCAACGAGCATATTTCCTTGTCCGTCAGCCACAATAGGCCCTGTCAACTCCTTGTTAGTTAATCCACATTGCTCATCATAATTGACAAATGTTGCCTTTTCAGGGTTGAATAGAGCCACACTATTTTGGGATATCAGCCAAAGTTGATGATTTTGATCTTCGGCCATTCCCAGTATGTTTTCATCTTTCAAACCTTCCTCATTCGCATACAGAGAAAATGAACCGGTTTTTGAGTTGTATCTATTAAGCCCTTTATTGGTACTTATCCACATTATTCCATTATGGTCTTTTACTACGCCACTAACTATAGTTCCCTTTAAGGAGTTGAGCTTAGTAGTCTCCATGTAATTTGTAAATCCCTTTGACTTCTTATTATAAATACTCAATCCATTACCGGTACAAAAAGCAATATTTCCATTTCCCATCGCCTCTATCCTCCATACCTGATTATTGGACAAGCTATTAGTATCATTTTCTTTATGCCTATAATGATTTAATTCACCTGTGTTACAATCAAGTTCATCCGCACCATCGCGATACAAACTTATCCAAAGATGTCCCTCATTGTCTTTTGCAAGTGCGATAATATGATTTGATGCCAGCGAATTAAAATCGCCATTGTGATGCAGATAAGAAGTATATTTGCCAGAACGCTCATCATAACAATACAGCCCATTAAACGTTCCTATCCAAAGCTTCCCGTCATCCGTTCGGACAATATCCGATATTTGGCCATTATTTTGGAACTTTGAATTGCGCGGCACTCTATTAAATATTTTTATAGGAAGGCCATTTGTATCCGTTATTGTAAGACCATTACCATACCAAGCAGTAATGAGGTATTGATATTTTTTTGCAAAGGAGTCAATTCGAATCGAAGTGACCATTCCCTTAGGAATCGGAAAGCTCTTAAAGAGATCATTTTTGGATAAGTAGGCATTTACTCCAGCCTCCGAACCAATCCATAAAATATCTTGCGTATCTTTATATATTGAGGAAATATAGCTTCCCTGAAAGCTATGAGACAAGGAAGGATTTTGCGAAACAAAGGGTGCAGTTTTTAGTATATCAGTTACTACGCTAACAAAATATTTACTATCCTTTACTAGGCTATCCACTCTCGGTAAGTCTATTTTTAAAAGACCTTGAGTACTTCCCACCCATAGCACATTTCTACCAGTTTTGGTTTGTGTTTCTGCTATAGCCAATGGAATATTTATTGTTCCTGGAATTGATTT
>JBDTKK010000081.1:0-5718 GCA_039935335.1 Chitinophagaceae bacterium | reverse complement strand
ACCGAACAAGGATGTTGTTGAAACGCGATAAGCTACCGAACCTGAAGTAGGCGTAGCAGTTGAGTCTGTGTTTATCAATGTTTGACTTATAAGATTTCCGCTTCCCGCAGAAGATCCAATAATCTTGCTTGCGGCGTTGATAGTCCAAGAAAATGTACTTGGTGTAGATGAGCCTAAGCTTACATTAATACTGGCTTGACTGCATATTGTAGAAGAGGCAATAGGAGTGAATACTGGTTTTGGATTCACCCTCAATTTTATGCTATCAAGAATTACACTTGGGCAAGATGCAGGCGCTGGTGAAGTGACGGTAACTATATAATAAAGCGAATCTGTAAATGAATGACTACCGTTCGTTAATACCTGGTCGATTACGGCAAGGTTACCGGATGATTGTCCAGTAATGCCGCCTCCGACTGCCAAAATCCAAGAATAGGAAGAGCCAACACCAGTAGTGGCTACCAAATTAATGGAAGTAGTGTCGCCACTGCAAATAGTTTTTACGGTCGGGGTAGGTGTCGTTAGTCTTGGAGCAATATTAACCGACACGATATGTAAAGCAGTATCAGTTACTACGGCCCCATTAGTGCTTACGGCTGCAATTGTAGCAGTTCCAGAAAAGTCGGACGGGTAGGTTACGACGCCGGTTGTTGTATTAATGGTTGTACCGGCAGAGCTTGGATTTGTAGTTAAGGTATAGCTTACTGTTCCGTTGGAAGAGCTTGCCAAATAGGTAACATTGCCCACGCCTTGACATCTTACACTATTCGCTCCAAGGGTAAACACTGGTGTTTGCACTACAGTTACATTGTGGGTGATAGTTGAAGCCGCCGTTGGGTTACATCCTGCTGCTACACCCGTGATGGTAGCCGTTCCAGAAAAAAGTGGATTGAATGTCACATTTCCGGTTGTAGAAATAATGCTACCCGCACTTGCAGGTGTCAAAGAATAACTAAGGGTCCCATTAATCACTGTTGCGCCATAGGTTTGATTGCCAGCACCTTGTTTTCTCACACTCGAAGAGCCTAAAGTGAAGGAAGGAACGCCTACAGAAGGGGTAACATTCACAATAAAATTTGAACCGAGACTACCTGCGCACCCGGTTGCTACAACAGAAATCGTAGCCGTTCCAGTAAAAACATTACTATAAGAAAGAGAACCTGTGGATGAGTTGATTACTCCCGCTGCCGCAGGGGTGACAGAATACACTAACGGTGAAATGATATTGGCGGCTGTAGCTGTATAAGTTATCGTTCCTGGGTTTTGACAAACAGTGGATGTTGGCCCAGAATTGAACACAGGCGTAGTTACGACAGGTGTAATTACCACAGAGTGGTTCGCGGTAGTTGAAGGGCCACAACCAGTGGATACGGCAGTGATAACAGCAGAACCTACAAATAAAGGATCATAATTTACTACACCTGTTGTCGGGTTAATAGTTGTAACACTTGCTGGCGTTGTTACAATTGAATAAGTGATTCCAGTATTGCCTGTTGCCGTAGCCACATAGGTTACGGTTGAACCCTGGCAGGCGGTCGGGGAGGCACCAACAAATATCGTTGGCCCAACACCAGCCGTGACAGTTACGGTGTGGTCAGTTGTAAGACCACAGCCAGTTTCCGTTGCTCTAATAGCCGCAATTCCTGAAAACGATGGATCCCAAGAAACTGTGCCTGTGGCAGAATTAATAGTGCTGAATAGGGGAGCGGTTACAAAAGAATAGGAAATGGTCGTGGAATTCACCGAAGTTGCAGTATAACTGAGCGAGCTAAACCCCTGACACCTCGTACTAGATGAGCCACCGGCAAAAACGGGCTTACCAACAATTGTAACTGTATGACTTGAAACTGAAGGGCCATTACAACCCGCAGCCGTAGCCGTAATTACACTCGTACCGTTCCAATTTGGATCATAAGTAACCTGACCTGTCGAGCTATTTATCGTGTTTAATCCAGTAAGGCTTGAAGCATCTAAACTATAAACGATACTAGTGCTGTTAGTGGCTGTTGCTGAATAAAGAACATTTGCTGCACCTTGGCAGCGATTGCTTACGGTACCTAAAGCAAAAATTGGATTACCTACAGTTGGTGTAATTGTCACCACTCGGTTGGCGGCTTTAGGACCGTTACATCCTGTTGCCGTTGCGGTGACTGTGGTTGTCCCACTCCAGGACGCAGCAAAGCTTAAAACCCCAGTTGCAGCATTAATAGAATTCCCACCTAAGCCACTTGCTACATCAATCGAGTAAGATATTCCAGTATTATTAGTAGAGGTAGCGGTATAAGTCACTAATGCTGCTCCTTGGCAACGGAGCGTTGTGCCTACAGTAAAATTTGGTGTACCGACTGTTGGTATAATAGTAGCCACATGATTTGATGTTTTAGGCCCACCGCAGCCGGCAGCATGAGCCGTAATTGTAGCTATGCCAACAAATGCAGGGTCGTAGCTTACAACACCTGTAGATCCGTTAATTGTAGTTCCCACACTCGCTGGGGAGGTGCTCAAAGTATAAGTCATGCTAGTGGCATCGCTCGAGGTGGCACTATAAGTTAAGATTCCAGATGCCTGACAGGGTGTGCTGGTCGCTCCGAGCGCAAATACAGGGTTGCCAATAGCTGGGGTAACAGTAGCCACATGAGTACTAGTTGTTGGTCCACCGCAACCGGCAGCATGAGCCGTAATGGTAGCTATGCCTACAAATGCAGGGTCGTAGCTTACAGCACCTGTAGATCCGTTAATTGTAGTACCCACACTCGCTGGGGAGGTGCTTAAAGTATAAGTCATGCCAGTCGCATCGCTCGCGGTGGCACTATAAGTTAAGGTTCCAGATGTCTGACAGGTTGTGCTGGTAGCTCCGAGTGCAAATACAGGGTTGCCCACAGCAGGCGAGACTGTAGCCACATGAGTACTAGTTGTTGGTCCACCACAACCGGCAGCATGAGCAGTAATGGTAGCTATGCCTATAAATGCAGGGTCGTAGCTTACAGCACCTGTAGATCCGTTTATTGTAGTACCGACACTCGCTGGGGAGGTGCTTAAAGTGTAAGTCATACCAGTCGCATCGCTTGCGGTGGCACTATAATTTATTGTTCCCGATGCCTGACAGGGTGCGCTAGTCGCTCCAAGAGCAAATACTGGGCTGCCAATATTTGGACCAACAGTAGTGGAGCTAGTAGCATTTGCCACCGCTGTACAGCCATTGCCATCGGTATAATTTACGGTTACCACTTTAATGCCAGTAGTCAGCCATTTTAGAGTAACAGTATTTGAGGCTGCGCCGATACCACCTGAAGTGATAGAATAATCTGTAGCAAGTACCCCCGGCACATTCCAAATATAATTTGTCTTACCGGCATCAGTTGTATAGGTAACATCAGTACTTAGGCAAGAATTAGCCCCTGGTGCTGCTGAAAACGCAATAATTGGCCGTGCATTTAGCGTTAAAGTTTTTGTGTTGCCCGATATAGTTGGTGCACCAGGCTCCACAACTCGGATTTTATATAAAGCAGAAGTAGTGACAGAGCTCGGAATAGTGATATTTATCGTTCCTCCTAATGTTGTAGAAGCCGAACTTCCGATGCCTACTGGTGTGGCAAAACTTCCCGCGTTATCACTAAGTTGAACAGTAAAAACTGTGGCGACAGCAAAGGGTGCACTCACAGAATAATCCACCGTGCCCGTTCCATCGGCACAAAAAGTAGCGCTCGATACGGCATCAACAGAGATGGTTTGGGCATTTGCCTGCGGCGCAAATACAATAGCAAGGAGTAGTAAACTCCAGAATTTGATAAACGTTTTCATAGCTCAGATTGGTTGGTTTAGGTAAAGTACTTGTTAAGAATTTCTCAGCAAGTTTTAGCGAAACTAATTCTCATTTGCCAATTATTGTAATTTACAGTCCGCTTATTTTTCCCCCATCTTTGTAATGCTTTGCTTAGATTATTTTTTATGAAACGGCTTCTTTTAATTTTTACATTGATTGGTCTAATGTTTTCTCAAAAGGCATTAGCCCATGATATCTATTTCTGCGGTGAGCCTATACCCACTAGTCGGGATTTTGTGGCTAATAAACTGATGAACGTCATCAAGAACCAGATACCCAATGTAACTCTCGCTACGTTACGCTACAAAGCCAAAATCTACTTCCCCTATATTTCCGCATGGCTCAAATATTATGGTATCCCCGACGACTTTAAATACATCCCAATAGTGGAGTGCGGCTTTCGCAATGTTTCTTCGGGTGTTGGTGCACGTGGCTTTTGGCAATTGATGCCCGAAGTGGCTACCGAACTTGGACTAATTGTGACCCCAACTTATGATCAACGCGACGACCCAGGGCGTGCCACCATAGCGGCTTGTAAGCTCATCCGCCAGCATTACGCCATCATCAAAAATAGCCTCCACATTTCCTCCTGGATTCTCACCGCCGCATGCTACAATTTTGGCCCTGGCAATGTATTGAAAACCGTAAAAAATCAGGGTACCGACTACTTTAAAATGCAGCTCAATGCGGAAACCGCCGAGTATGTTTACCGACTAATTGCCGTTAAAGAATTGTTCGAACATCCGGAATTGTACATGAACGGATTTGGCGTGAATGTCTTTGCTAAAAGCAACCTTTCGAAAGACACGACGGATGCCGATATCAACGGTCTGGAACGCGGCGATGCAACTACCAAAGATGATGATGGAGAATTTACCAAAATGGACATCGGTACCGTAAAAGAAGGTACAAAACCTGTGGAACCAAAAACTAAATCCTTTCTGGTTCCCGCACGCATCGTGTCAGATGGTACTCCATTTAGAGACGGTCAGATCATCACCTTCCAGCTTGTCAGCGATCTCAAACTCTCCTCGTCGTTGCAACGTGCTGGTAGCAAAATAAAAGGACAAGGTTGGCTTATTGATGACCGTGTGTACATCGACTTGGGCTATGGCCACGATGTAGAAGTGATGGATAAAATGATGAACAAAGGCATCACGCCCGAGGATGCAGCTACAGACGATCAATACGTAGTACTCAAGACGCAGATTGACGACAATTAGGTAAAAGCCCTAAAGAAAATTACCGAAATAAAGAAAGCTTTAGCGTATCAATTTGTTCGTGACAATGACCTGTCGATGCTACATTTGTCCCTATCTTCCGCAGACTAAGATTCTACTATGAGAAAAAAGATTTTTGGATTCCTTTTTACCTGTCTTGTTCTATTTCCTGCTTTATCACAAGCACAAGATTTGGAGATAAAAGACGACACCATTCGTGTAAGCCCTACCGCTTTTCCAATGTTAAGTTTTATGAGTGAAATCAGAGACTTTCAAGCACTTTGCAACGATTATAAAATTGCCTCTTCAACAACTACACTTACCATTCGCCCAGCAGTCTCTAAGCCCACGCCCTATTGTCTTTTAGTAGTTTCGGAAGGTTCAAAAAATTCTCCCAGACAGCATCGTTTTGTTCTAGTTTTTGATAAAAATGCTGATCCCTCCGAGCAGATTCACGACTATTCTACAAAAGCCCTTATAGAGGATCGGATTGCCTATTTGAATAGAATGCGGGCAGCCGGAGATGGTGATGGAGAAAAGACCTCTGGGAAGAAAAAAAAGGAATCAGGCTTTGCTAAGCTGAAGGATAAATTCAAGAAGCCAGATGCACCTGAAGAACCGAAAGCGCCCAAAGTCGCAAAAGCTAAAGTACCTGATGCTCCAAAAGTGAAAGCC
>JBDTKK010000080.1:0-3316 GCA_039935335.1 Chitinophagaceae bacterium | reverse complement strand
TGCCGCCCATTACAGACCAATCATAAGAGCCGCAGCTAAGTGAGCCGGGGTTGTCAAGTGAATAGGTAGCATGAGAACTATCGCACACCACACTAGCACAAGATATCTTTACCCCTTCCATTTCGTTTACCTGAATATTGAGCCACATAGTATCGGTACAATTACAAGCATTTTTCACCACCAGAAAAGCCACATAGTTATTGGGTGGCGTAGTGTATTGATGCGTAGGATTGGTAGAAGTAGAGCTGGAATAAGTGGTGCCATCACCAAAGTCCCAATACCAGTCAACAATTGGCGAAGAAGAAGTCGCATAGGAGTGATCCACAAAAATGACATAGTCGTTCTTGCAAATGTTGATGCTGGTCAAAGTGGTGTCAGGCAAAGCACCAAATCGTGCATGGGGCTTGCCAATGATTTCTATACACACACTTTTACTGCCTTGGCAGCTATCCGCAGTTGTTTCGGTTACGGAGATGTTTCCAATTCCGATGGCACCCCAGTTTACGAGGCAAGTATTGCCTGAAGGGTAAGCCGTACCGCCACTAACTGTCCAAGTGAAAGTGCTGCTCCCTGCACCGGAAGCGGTATAAGTCACCCAACTGCCCTCGCAGACTTTGGGACAACCTTTATCGTCAAAAAGAGGTGCGGTAGGTAAGGGCGGCCCTTCATGAGTTGTTGTATCATCAGGGAAGGTTTGGCAACCTACCCTATAACTGGTGGAAATAGAGGGTTGTGGCAAAGGCGCAACAGTGATTGCAAGCGTGCCTTGTTCTTTCAAAGTTCCACTACTGTTGCGGCCTTGTAGGGTTAGGGTTGTTGTGCCGGGGCTAGCCCAAAGCACGGTGGTAGAAGCGCCGTAGGTGGTGGAAAAACTACCAATAGGTGAGGACATTGTCCAAGTGTAGCTTATCCCTGCCGTGGGAGAAGGTGTGCTATACGTTGCCGTACTGTTTTTGCACACTGTGGCTTTGCCATTTATCGTTATGGTGGTGTAGCCTATGGCGTAGGCGCCAACATTGATACACAGCAGCCAAAATACTCCGAAGAGTGATTTTAGTAAAGTTGCTTTCATGTTTTTTTGTTTAAAAAATTAATGATGAAGAGCATTGGGTTTATCGGTGTTTTTGGGGCTGGCTTCCTGTTCAATTATTGCTGCTCTATTGGCAATGATTGTAAACGCTGGAATGCAGTCCCTGTCTCGCTTTTGGCATAATAGTGTGGTTTGTTTTTGAGTGTGGAAAGAATGTTGTTCGGTTTTATTCTCCAATCGGATTTAGGGAAATCATTGGTTACAAAATCACTTGCAAAAATGGGGAGAGAATAGTTCTGAAATAGTCACCCTATGGGGAGTAGATTACTACTTTTTTGGGGAGTGTATGTACTACCTAAAAGGGGAGTGGAAAGCACCTTTATTTTGCCCATGTTGGTCTTCCCACAGTTGCGCGTTACACCTTCGAAAAGAATCTCCTTGCCGTTTCATTCTTTAGGAGACTATTCTTATAGTCTTTTTCAAGCGCACCGATATTGATACACAGCAGCCAAAATACTCCGAAGAGTGATTTAAGTAAACTTGCTTTCATGATTTTTTTTGTTTAGAAATTAGTGATGAAGAGCGTTGGGTCTTTTGGTGTTTTTGGGGCTGGTTCCTAGTCAATCATTGCTGCTCTATGGGCAATGATTGCAGATGCTGGAAGTGCGACCCTGTCGCGGTTTTGGCATAGAATTTATTAGTTGAGAGGTGATGTGTTTGCTTTTTGCAGGAAACTTGAATTAGTAAAATTCCATCCCATTTTCCGAAGCACCATCAGGTTTTCAGCTACACTTTTTTCGGTCAAAAGACGGAATGCCACAGACAGGGCACATAATCCATACCTGCTGAAAGCCGCTACTGCTGCGGCTCTACAGACAAGTCAACTTACAATCCTTCAATCAAGAAAGTTTGAACCCTCAAAATTTTCTTAGTTTGAGGACACACCAGAAGACAAAACACAAAGGCTTTTCTGGAAAAATATTCTCCGAATCAGTCATCATAATCAGGCTCAATCAACTCCTTAGTTATCGGTAGCATTAATGAAATGCGACAACCGCGTTTGGGTGTAGAAATAATCTCCAACGTGGCTCCAATTAGCTTCGCTCGATCCTGCATATTGCCCAAACCGACGCCCAAATCCCGACTTGAAATGCTGGCATCAAATCCCTTTCCATTATCGGTAAAGCTGATGGCGAAAGAGTCTGGTCTATAATCAAGCCTGGCCACGAATTTGCTGGCTTTAGAATGCTTGAACATGTTATTGATAACCTCCTGCGTGATTCTGAAGATTGGCAGTTCCAATTCGTGTTTCATTCTGTACTCTTCGCCTTCCAGTACTATTGCGCAATGGACCTGATTAGTCGCATTGATGTGTTCAATATCGTCTGTGATTGCACTAATTAAACCCCGGCTCCTGAGCCAATCACTATTAAGTGTGTGGCTCATGTGGCGCACATCCATCATTGCTTCGCGCAGGAAATCTGTTGCCGATACTAAAGCACTTTTGGTCTCTTTAATGTTGAGACTGTCCAGATGATTTAGATTCATCTGAATATGGCTTAGAAGCTGTGCTACATCATCATGAAGATTTCGAGAAATTTCATTTAGCGTCTTTTCCTGCTCTTCTACTCGCGCTTCTAATACCTTGCGTTTAAATTTATTTTGCTTATTCTTTTGAACAAACAGGACGCCCATCACAAATAGTAGCATCAGCACGGCTAACATTGTTGCACCTAAAAACAAAGGCACTACGTAAGTCTCATTCATCTGTAGATTTCAATTTTGGATATTGCCAGAACACTAACGCTATGCACAGGTAAGCCACGCCACTAATCACACTGATGAAAATATTAATGGCCGGTACAAATCTCTGAACGTGCACAATGAAATACTCGTAGAGCCCCCAATTGATAAACGTTATCGTCCAAAATGAACATTGGATGAATGAAAACCAGAAGTGGCGCAACTTTGTCAATTGGAGATCGTCAGAAGAACGAACCAGGAAATAAAAAGAGTATAGCGACAAGCCGATAATTACAACGCCCTCAAAATAAAGGAAATTAGAGTTGAAAGTTGTTAAGGGTTGAAAGAAGACAGCATTTAAAACACTCACTAGGATACCTAATATAGCGAGATACCACCCAATTCCTCTTCTCTGCAATGTCGGAATACTGAAATTGAAGTATAAACAGATGAGGAGCAATTCAATGGGGCTATACAGGGCATAAACCGGCATATTATTTCCAAACCTAATCGCAGCCATTCTAGCGACAACCTCGGCAATAG
>JBDTKK010000079.1:0-4345 GCA_039935335.1 Chitinophagaceae bacterium | reverse complement strand
AGGTCGTCGTAGTTGGTTTGTCCGCCGCGCGTCACGGAACCTTCAGGGTCTTTACTACTGTTGCGCCATACGCCAAAAGGGGAAATCCCAAGCTTCACAAACTTCTTTTCCTTCTTGATTTGCGTATTGAGATTTTTAATAAAAATGCTCACGTTTTCCCTGCGCCAATCATCACGATCTGCGATATGCTCCGGGTTATATTTTGCGAAAGCAGCTCCATCGCCAAAGGCCACATTGGCTATGCGATAAGGGTAGAAATAATCATCGAGATGCACCGCGTCGATGTCATAGCGCTTCACCACATCGAGTATCACATCCGTCACATATTCTCGTGCTGCGGGAATGCCGGGATTGAGATAGGTTTTGCCGCCATAGCTCACCAACCAATCGGGATGTTGGTGCGTCACATGTTCTGGAGGATTTGGATTTTTCTTGCTGTCCACTAAGGCTCTGAAAGGATTGAACCAAGCATGAAACTCCATGTTTCGTTTATGTGCTTCGGCAATCATGAACTGAAGTGGGTCGTAGTAAGGTTCTGGTGCGCGACCTTGTTTTCCGGTGAGGTATCGACTCCAGGGTTCATATTTGGAAGCATAAAAAGCATCGCAAGCCGGGCGGATTTGCATGATGACTGCATTGCAACCCATCCTTTTCATTCTATCTAAAAGCTGGATGAAAGATGCTTGTTGTTCGGCACTGGAAAGCGTTTGTTTTGCGGGCCAGTCGATATTACCGACGGAGGCAATCCATGCTGCGCGAAATTCTCGTTTTGGTGCGGGAACTTTTTGTGCCCTAGACTCCGAAGCCGTCAATACCAAGAAGCAAAATGCCGCGAGGACTAGAAAAGCATATTGAATGTTGAAGTAGTTATGTTGCAGCTTTCGATTCTGCGCTTTTGGCCCCCCATCCCGGCCTTCCCCCCAAGGGGGAAGGGGCCTTTGGGAAAGGTGAAACGTGATACCAAATAGATTTCTAAATGGCTTTAAGAAATAAGCTTTGAAGAATAATAGATGCAAATCCGTACAGATAGGCCGCGAAGGTAAATCTCTTGGAAAGAGCTTCATCCTTGGTGCTATTTTTAAAAATAAAATTGCGGAAACCCGCGTTGGCTTAAGCTTTCAGGATATCACGGCTGATTACGAGCTTTTGAATTTCGCTGGTGCCTTCGCCAATAGTACAAAGCTTGGAATCGCGGTAAAATTTCTCCGCAGGAAAATCTTTGGTATAGCCATAACCGCCGAAAATCTGCACGGCATCAGTAGAGATTTCAACAGAAATTTCGGAAGCGTAATACTTTGCCATCGCGCTTTCCTTGGTCATTTTTACACCCCGATTTTTCATGTCGGCAGCTTGGTAAATCAGCATTTCAGCGACTTCGATTTTTGTGGCCATATCAGCCAGTTTAAAGGCGATTGCCTGGAAATTGCAAATGGGTTGGTCAAACTGTTCGCGCTCTTTAGAATATTGCAAAGCTGCTTCGTACGCACCTTTCGCAATGCCTAAAGCCAAGGCTGCGATGGATATTCTTCCGCCGTCCAGCACCTTCATTGCCTGATGGAAACCACTGCCCACTTCGCCCATGCGTTGCGCATCAGAAATGCGACAATTATCAAAAATTAATTCGGTGGTTTCGGAGGCACGCATTCCGAGTTTGTTTTCCTTCTTTCCTGCGGAAAAACCAGGTGTACCGCGCTCCACGATAAAAGCGGTTACATTATTGCTCGTACGCACTTCGCCAGTGCGGGCAAGTACCACGACTACATCGCCGCTCTTGCCGTGAGTAATCCAGTTTTTAGTGCCGTTAAGTATCCAACCGTCACCATCTTTAGTAGCCGTGCAGCGCATGTTTCCGGCATCGCTACCCGTGTTGGCTTCTGTCAATCCCCAAGCACCAATCCATTCGCCGGTAGCCAGCTTTGGGAGGTATTTCTTCTTCTGTTCAGCGCTTCCAAAATAGAGAATATGACCGGTGCAAAGCGAGTTGTGTGCAGCAGTAGAAAGCCCAATGGAACCGCATACTTTAGCGATTTCGGAGACTACAGTGACGTACTCAAAATAGCTCAAGCCGGAGCCGCCATACTCCTGCGGCACGAGCACGCCCATGAGGCCAAGTTGTCCCATTTCTTTAAATAAATCAACTGGAAATATTTGCGCTTCATCCCATTCCATCATTTTTGGACGAATGCTTTTTGCCGCGAAATCGCGAATCATTGCAGCTATTTCTTTTTGGGTGTCGGTCTGATTAAAATCCATTTTTCAAGCTTAGTTTTTTATAAAAAAACGTGAAGCAATTCTCTTTTACTCCACGCTACAATATGGGGCAATTTTACGATAATTTTCTTCGGTCATCAAGGGCACTTCGCGCAATTGACCGACACTTTGGTAGTTTTTGATGCCTTCGCGATAAAGCAAAATGTTCTTTGCTATTTTCTCACCGATGTAAGGATGGTTGCTCAATTGCTCGAGCGTTGCGGTATTCAAGGAAATTTTTCGAACTTTTGAAGCATCAAGATGAAGTCTGGCTTTTATTTTAGTGAAAGTGGTGTCGGAAAATTTATAGACTTCCAAAAGTTGTTCATGTTTGAGATAGCCGCCCAGCGCAGTTCTTCGGGCAACAATCTTATGCGCCAACACGGCACCAACACCATTGATAGCTCGGTCTAATAGGGCAGAATCGGCTGTGTTTAATTCTATGAAATCGGGAATTGGTTCACGTGAAAATGAGTTGCTTTTTGCGAAGCGATTATCGGATTCAGTTGCGGCGATTCGGACAAAAGGTTCAATACGCGTAAAGACTTCTTCGGGAAGATTGTAAAGTGGTTTCAGGTCTTTAGCTTGATAAAAATGCTTGCCTTTACTGCGCCAATTGAGAAGCCCTTTAATGGCTTTTGGCGGCATTCCGAGTTGTACAAATCCTGCGCTATCGAGTGTATTAGGGTCGAAGGGGAATAGCTGGGAAGCTGCGCCGGACGGAGCATTCAGGGCGTTCGTAAAATCAGGATTGTTGGTTTCTTGCTGCGATAGCCAAGCATTATAGTCGCTTTGCATTGCCGCCAATCGTGCTGCATTTGGAGCGTCTGGTTTCAACCATTGCCGAAGAAAGAGATTGGCGATTACGATAATCAGAATGAGGAAGGAGAGCGCAATAATGCCCAATCGTTCTATCCTTGAAAAGCGAAATAAAGCACGGAATGCTTCTTTCATGGGTTATGGGTTTAATCGTGTCGTACTTTAGAAAGCACCCGACTAAACTAATACCGGATGCTGGATTATTTTGCTTTTAAGTCCGCGACAAGTGCCATGTAGTCTTTCATTGCCTCCTCTTTATCTTTTCCTCGGATGGCGTGCCAAGCATTGTATTTAGCGGCAGCAACAAAGTCGAACATGCCCGCATCGCTGGTGGCCGGAGCGTCGCCATCGGTGGCTTGTTTGTAAAGGCTGTAAAGCTTCAGCAAGGTGTCATTGTCGGGTTTGCTCGGGAGTTGTTTGCTTTCTACAACTGCTTGTTGAAATGCTGCTGTAATAAGGGTGTTATTGTCCATGATTATTTCTTGAAAAATTGATTTTTAAAAGTATTGAAAACCGACACCAAGCGTTCCTACGGAACGCGCCAAACCCATCATCCCAACCCCGCCAAACTCCCGCCCTTCGCAAACAAACTATCTACTTTCCGCTCCACTTTTTCATCCATAATTAAGGGCGGCGCATGATGCGGTTTTATCCTGGCATCGATAATTAGCGGCCCTCGGCAACCCCAATGTTTATGCTCCGTAAACGCATCGATTCCATAGATATCATGCGAAGGATTGGCACGCGTAAAGGTTAGCCAAAGGAAGTTGTTGAGTTGGGCGGCGCAGAAGTCGGCATCATCGCAAACAACGATTAATGCAATGCCTTTTAGCGCAGGAATAGCGAGCGCCATTTGCTCCTTTTCTATAAAAGAATTCAAGCGATTTTCCTCCGTTTTATAGTCTGAAAAAGCAGCGCTTTGAATGGCCATAATCCCAGGCATCACCGTCCTTGGATTTGTAAAATCGCGTAGTTCTTTTAGGATGGAAGGTGCGTCAGTAGCCAGTTCGCGTATTTTTTCGCCATAAGCAGCAAGTACCACTTTACTCCCAGTATTCAGCCCTGTACCGGAATAATCCAAAGTATCAATACTCGTGTTGGTATAGAAATGAACATCGCGCGAGAAGTCTATTCTTTCTAAAATAAAGCGGAAATATTCGGGGATATTTTTGGTAGAAAGTTGATTGGAATCGTCGGCAGTGATGAACAGGAATTTCGCCAGACTAAGCTGTCCCGTTCCGAGGATTCTATTAGCTATTGTGAGGATTTCTGCAGG
>JBDTKK010000078.1:0-2693 GCA_039935335.1 Chitinophagaceae bacterium | reverse complement strand
GTTTCGGAATGGCCATTGCCGGGAAGATCCATTGCGACGCAACGAAAGTTCTTTTTTAGACTATCGATATTCTTCTGCCAAGTTTGGCCAAAAGCACCCAAGCCATGGACGAAAACTAAGGTTTCCGCACCCTGACCATCATCTGTATAAGCAATCTTGCAGCCGTTGTAGAGTTGGATATGTTTCAAAAACGAGCTGCTGGTTTTTTTAAGAGTAAATGTTTCAAGCTTTCTTAGTTATCCTGTTCCACATGCTCATCAAGAAGCCGAAAACAGTAAGTAAAATGCCTAACCAAAACACATTGATATAAGGGAATAGCAAGGCTTTGAGCACAATGTATTGGTCTTTCGGGTCGAGCTGTTTTGTCTCGATAACAGCTTCATTCTTCTCAGGAAGGAGATTGGCAAAACGAACATAAAGTCCGATGCTTTTTGCAGTATCATCTACACCCATAATTTGATTGCCGCGAATCACGAGCAAGGGTTGCAGCTCAATGTTTCCTTCTTCCAGGGTATGCACCTTCAAACGTGCGCCCACAGCTACATCGCCGGTTTTTGGCTTGTAATCTTCTCGCTTTGCATCCCGATTAAATCCTTCAAAAACCATCATCGAACTGGCTAAGAAAAGGGTATCGCCCACTTTCAAAGTGTCTGTCTTGTAAGCACCCTTATCATCAGCTTTATAAATGCTATTGACGTAAGTGAAAATGTCGTGGGTCAGGTAGTGTCGTGTTGCAGGATTAGAGCTTAAGCCTTGCTGACCTTTAGGATTCACAAACGCATCTGGATAGAGGTTGAATTCCTCTTCAACCTGCTTTGTTTTCGGATTTATCCTCTCAAATCTCACCTTAAAAAACTGTCTTGGATCTTTAGTAGAAGTGGAATCTCCGAGATAAGTGGCGAAATAATCGCCCATCGCTACGCGGCTACCACGGAACAAAAGGATGTTTTCCTGACTTTCTTTCAATGCCGCCGCAGGATCTTTTTTACCCAATTCAATCTGCGCTCCCGTCGTGTTGATGGACAGCACTTCTTTACCGTAAGAGCTTAAGAGAACTCCCAGCAAGGTGACCGCAAAGCCAAAGTGAGTAAGGGCTGCACCGCGTTTCTTGAGCTTTCCTTTTTGTACTCCGAATGCGTAATACACATTTGCTATAATGGCGAAAACTGCCGAAAACAACATCAACGAATATTGCGGAGTGACGATGTGCCGCGCCCAACCAATGCCAATAGAAAGCACCAAAGCGATACATCCTAGAACCAAATATTTCTTGAAAATGGCCTTAGTCTCCGTCTTCTTGAATTTCAAATAAAGGGTAGCAGAGGAAAGCAACGCGAGTAAGATGGCAATCCAAACCTGCACATTGTTGTAGTGTAATTCGCGATCATTGGGCGGTGCAATGTCTTTATGACTAATCCATTTTACAAGTGGTGCGTAAACCGGAATTGAAGTGACTAAAATGATGTGGGCTGCGCTCAAAATCAGTACGAAAGAACCAATCGTCATCCAAAATTCGCGGGAGGAAAGAGCTTCTTCTGTGGGCACTGATGGCAGGCTTTTCCATCGTTTCCAAAGAAGTGCAACCGCGAGCAAAATAATGATACCCAAAACCACTAAGAGATGCCAGTAGAGCGACTTTCCCTCGCCGGTGAATGCGTGAACAGAAGTATCGCCAAGTACGCCAGTGCGGGTGAGGAAAGTAGAATACCAGACCAGTGCGTAAGTCACCGCGTAGAGCACCATCGTAATCCGCAAATTGCGTCCGGTGGCCTTATAAACGATGAGTGTATGTAAGCCAGCCACCATCGTGAGCCATGGAACAAGCGAGGCATTTTCCACAGGATCCCAAGCCCAATAACCACCGAAATTCAGTGATTCATAAGCCCAGGCGCCGCCCATCATGATTCCTAAACCAAGCACGCCACCAGAGAACAATGTGGCGATGAGAGTCGGCCTAACAAAGGTTTTATAATCCCCCTTCCAAAGTGCTGCGATGATGAAGGAAAACGGAACGAGCGTAGAGGCAAAACCGAGGAATAGTACTGGTGGATGTATCACCATCCAGTAGTTCTGTAGTAGCACATTGAGGCCATTTCCATCCTTAATAAAATTGCCGAGATAGTTAGGGTCTGTGAAGATTGGTGCTCCTACCATCGCATCGCGCAGCAGGATAAAGGGATTACTTCCAACCTTAAATGCCGATGTGAAATAGAAGCCAAGTAGCATTGTTGTCAGGGCTACTTGTGTGCCGCTAATTATTGTCATAGCGCGGGTTTCAAGGCTTTTTGAAGTCCGCATCACTACCAGCCCGAGCATACAATGCCAGAAAGTCCAGAGCATGAACGAACCTTCCTGACCTTCCCAAAAACAGGAAAGCAGGTATTTCATAGGCATCGCCTTGTTGGAATGCTGATAAGCGTAATTGTACTCGAAAAGGTGATGGGTAATCACATAATACAAGACTCCAAAAATGGCGATTATGCCAGCGGTATGAATGACAAAAGAAGTCCGCGCTAGGCGTTTCCAGGAGAGCGATGAAGTAGGGTCGCTAAGCTCCGTTTTAGCAGAAAGAAAGAAACAAACTGCGCTGAAAAGCGAAGCTATAAACGAGAGGATGATGAAAAAATGCCCCAGTTGGCCGGGTAGCAAATGTTCACCAATAAATGTAGTACTCATCAACTAAGAAACAGAGA
>JBDTKK010000077.1:0-8423 GCA_039935335.1 Chitinophagaceae bacterium | reverse complement strand
AACCGATAAGTGCCAGCCAAGAAATAGCGTTTACATGCTTCAAAGTACCTCTAAAATGAATTAAAAGATAGCCAATGAGGATGTTGAGGAAGGCGAATAAATTCCCATGAACGTGTGCCAGTCGGGTCTCAAAATGTTTGCCAGAAGAGTAATCAGCAATCCATTGTTCTTTGCCCGGAGCAAAATCCCGCAGATATATAAGCAGGAAGCCGTAAGCCATAAAAACGCCCATAGTCAGGAATCCAATGGCAATGTTGTTTTTCCCTTTCATAATTTCTAGTCGAGTTTGTGAATGTTCACCAACAAAAGTAGCGCAACGATTGTATCTTTTTAGTGACTTTTGTCACTTATCGGGAAATTTCAGGGTAGGAAAGTTCATGATACGACTATTTTAGTGTCAAAATAGCATTGCTGGTTATTTTAGGTTCAATAAATTCCCAGCAATCTCCTCGCGGATCAACGGCAAAACGTCAACTCCATCAGCATATTTATGCCAATCATGCACTGTATCGTTTATTTCGTGCATTATTTCTGCCGCTTTTTTACACCGAATTGAATCCCCAATTACCATCAAATCCTTCTTAGTAAAGTCTTTTCGCTTACAATTAATACTTAAAGAATGCTGACTCACCCATTCGCTACCCGGACGATAGGCGTAACAAACATCATAGGCCGGAGCCAACTCCCAGTTTTCTCCTTGTTTCAGGCGAAAGGAGAAGTTTTTGGTATGGTCGTCGCAGTTGCGTGCGATAACGTTGAACACCATTCTGCGGAACATTTGCTCCGCGTCAGCATAGCTTAGTTTAAGTTCGCGCATACATTGAAACAGTTGTTCGTAGCTAAAGCTATTAACAAAATTATAATCAAAGTGTTTCATGGCGCAGAAGGTTTGAATATGGTGCTTCGTTGCTCCACCTTCGCGGTCAAAGCGTTTGGTCATGAAATGCGCCCGACTATTTTCTTCATAAAGCCGTGAAGGCATCATATCGATACCGCAGTCGGTCGCCATGTTGTAATATGCCATTTCTACACGTCCAAAGCCTTTACTTTCACCCAATTGCACATCGCTTACGCCATCCAATTTCAGCAACCAATGTTCAAATCCTTTTGGCGCGTTCGTCTGACCGGATTTTACTTCGCCGGTTTTTTCATTCCACGCGATAACTGCTTTTGGCCTTGCACCACCGGCAGAAGTACCGATTTTCAGAATGTCCAGTACAGCCTGTTCTTCTTCTTTATTCAAATTAGTGCCGAAGTTTTCCCGTTGCTGCAGCATTTTTTGAGCAATGTCTACCAAGTTATCTATTTCTATGGAAAATGTGCGTTTACTTTCCTTTAAAACTGTCGGTTCAAACTCCAAAGCGCCCATGCCACGCGTACCGATAAAACAGAGCATTTCCACGGGGTTCATGCTGGCTTGCGGCCGACCTTGTTGCGCCAACCACATGTTGATGAGCTGATTGCCATATTTGTCAGGTAATACATCTGCTAACAATCCTGGAAGTCCTTTAAATGTATCAAATTCTGAAAGCCCATCTTTTCTAAGCTCTGGAAAATCAATGATTTCTTGGGTATTGGAAATGGGCATTTTCAACGGCGATAAATCCCAACCAAGCTGTTTGAATTTCGGATCGAATTCGAAAGTTGCATAGCCGGAGCTGTCGTTCCAAGCTACAGCGCCGACCAAATGGCTCCATATTTTCACTTCTGCTATCTGCATGACTTACCAATCACTTTGTTCGGAATTATTGTTCTTTTTTCCGCTAGCGCGTTGTCTTTTTTCTTTTTGTAGTTTGGCCAAAGCCAAGGGACTGATGCTATCAATGACGGCAAAAGCTTGCATCACCTGAAGTTGATCCAGCACGCGAAGGACTTGTAGTAGCGTAGCGACTGTGACGGTTTCCCCGCGCTCTAAAAGGCTTAGCGTAGAGCGACTAATGCCAGCCGCCGAGGCCAGTTCCTCCTGTTTTTTATCTTGCAACATCCTCTTGTGCTTGACAAATGCGCCAATCTGTTCCGCTAAAGCTTTATCGCTCATAGCCGGCCAATTCGCGAATGATTTATCAGTCATAGACTTTGTTTTTGGCGTTAATGAATGAATACTCATGCAAAGGTAAGCTTTCTTTTTTAGAATGCAAATGCTGCATGGTAAATCATGCGGTAAGGAAGGATTTGCTGGTTAGTGAATGGTATGTCATTCACCTTTTTAACGCATAGGAGCGGAGCGCATAAGCTGGCATTTTTTGGGTAGATACCTGCTGTCGCAAGCTGGCATTAACTTAAAAGCAATTCCCTGGCTCAACGCACAATTCTTTTGGTATAGTTGTTCCAACATTGTTCTTAAATATCTTTGTCTGCTTTGTTTCTGTATATTTGAAATACAGGACATTGTTTTTCAACTTGTAGGGTAGTTCGTAAGGCATATTGACATCGAAACGTTTCTTTTCCCTTCTGTTTTTTCCGTAATAATAGATCATAGAATGTCCATGCGTAACATTGGCTGCTTGTAATCGTGCAAATTCTGTAAAAATATAAAAAACCGTATCATCGGCCAGCGTTTTAATTGCACCAAGATAAATAATCCTCGAATCCCCATACTTTCCCTTGGAGTAATGCGTCCTTCCAACTGAATTAGTTGAAATGTATTTCGAATAATTACTTTGTGCGCCTAAACGGCTACAAATCAGATTGAGCACAAAAACGACTATTAGTTTAATTGCTTTCATGTATTCCGCCATTATAACTATTTCGCAGGATATTTATCTAGCCATTCTTTATATTCATCAGCAGTCATTTTAGGTAATTTTTGCGTTACAAACGCAGTTATCGCCCATATCTGTTCATCAGTATGTGTTGGTTGTAGCGCCGGCATGCTGGTCATTTTTATCCCGTTTTTTATGATCCAAAAGAATTCCTGGGCATCACCTTCCTCGGTATGTTTGTATAATTCTGGGGGTTTCGGATATAATCCTTCCGCAATTTCATCTGGTTTTTCGCCAGGCGCTCCATGACAGCCTGAGCACATTTCCCTATAATGCCCAAACCCTAATACAATCATTCCCGTATCTTTTAGGTTAGTGGGCACTATAATTCCACTCATTCTTTTATTTATAGAATTATGAGTCACCATACTTATAATCGATTTGGTAAGCTGGTTATGTGGTGTCAACTGGCTGATATCATACGCGCCTGATGCTACGTAGATAAAGAATCCTGTGATTAAAACGACAAGGGTGACAACAACGGTAATAACTACTTTTTTCATTTTCGTGTAGATTATTTGTGGATGGTTTTATGAATTTTGATTTGTTTCGTTATTTTGTTTGTTATTGGGCTAAGATTCCTGTTCCCGAATTTCCAAACACCTGAACCTTTTTTAGTCTCAAAAAAAAACTTTTTCTGCCTTGTCCTTCCTCCGCCATTCCCAATATCCAACCCAAACCCCCAATCCATTTCTGCTGAAAATTACGCAAAATCCAACAAACCTAAATTCCCTCCCCCGCAGACCTGACACAATTTCAACCAAAACTAAATTTCCCCATAATTAAAAATATGAATTAACTTTAAAAAGGACTGAACTAATAGCCCCTACCGCACTTGCGCATATCAACTACAGAACTGATTATCAAATATCAAACGTCAGAATCACTGACAAAGGCTGACTGAAGCTGCTATACATTTTCTTTATTTTTGGTTTCGTGATGTCAGGCATAAGCGGATATTGACCGGACAAAGAAGTAAAATAATCTCTTTCTGTACTTTGTGAGAAATTAATGGAGAAATTTGCTTCGGTAGTTATACTAAGTCGTGACGTTAGTTTAAAACGAAAGCCTAATAGGGGAGCAAATCCCATAGCTTGTGTTCTTGTTTCAATTCCATTTGCATATCCTGAATTTGAAAATACATTATCACTTTTATAGTAAGTAGAACTTGGTCGGAAGTCAAGACCATAGAAGACTTGCCAGTGTTTATTCAAGTCATTGAAAAACTCCCAACCTATTCTTGCGTCAAATGAGTAGGAATGACTAAAGTATTTATTTGAATCTTGAGTAGAGATAGCGGGAACATCTTGATTTGAAAAGCTGCCACCTAGGCCAAAGCGAATGTTGCCGGTTTTGAAATGCTTTCTGTAAGTAAGGTAATAGGTCGGCGTGTAGTTAGAAGCAAATTGCCCATTATTGGTATTGAGAAACTGTGTTATGAATCCTGTTGCATCGATACCAAATTCGTGGTGATAGACCTTTGCAGGTGAAGCATTGTCTTGTGCAAAACTCGTGAGGAAACTTGTCGCAAAGAAACTTGTCGCTATGATTTTCTTCATTTTTCTTATTGTCGTTTGTAAGTCGTCAAAATATTACTACCAACGTTTATTTTCTTGCCCATTTCGCGTTACAGTGGCGACTTATTATCTTGGCAGCAACAAATTTATGTCATTCTAGGCTAATCCAAATGCTTTTTTTGGCGGAAACTCGGATGAGCTCAAAAGGTATTACCTCAGTCCGGCATTTTCGTACCTGTTTGCGCGAGCCGCAGAATTGGTGGCACACTTTTTATAATTGACGACAATCAGGCTAGTCCGTAACCATCCGCATTGAAAAGATTTTTGGAACTGTCTTCTTTGTGGGATTATTATATATAAAAACGAGTAAACATGGAGTATCATTTTAGTAAGAAGATTAAATCCTCTTTTGGCGATGCTATAGAAAAGGTTACAGCGGCCTTGAAGACTGAGGGCTTTGGCATCATCACAACTATAGACATGAAAGAAACATTGAAGAAAAAGCTTAATGTTGATTTCAGGGACTATACCATTTTGGGTGCTTGCAACCCTTCCTTTGCTTATCAGGCATTGCAGGCGGATGATAAAACTGGTGTTTTGTTGCCCTGCAACGTAACAGTTCAGGCGCAGGATAATGGCGAAATAGAAGTGTCGGTTGTCAATCCAGAAGACATGATGAAGTCGACGGATAATATGGAACTGAAAGGTTTTGCTACGGAAGTGAAGAAATCAATGCTGAAAGTGTTGGATAGTATTTGATGGAGTTTTGTCTCTATTAGTCTCCTGCTGCTGCACGGACTTCGGGCGAAAACGGGAAATATTCTTCTTGACTAAGAGTTGGGAGGTGGTTTTTTATGAATGAATGTTGGAATAATCCTCCATGGAGATGTAGGCTGGGCGCGGGCTAGTGCGTCATGGTTACAGGACAGAAGAGCCAAACCGTCGTGCTCACGCGAGCGGGCAATTTTCTTATTGTGCTTTGATGTTTTTCTCTTTAATAAAATTCAGCGTACTTTGCCACCAATCCTGTTGTGTCGCCGTATTGAAATTCAGCACATTACCGCTACTATCTTTATTTGAAGTCCAAATAATAGCGCCGTCATAGCCCATATTGTACAATTGCTCCAACTGGTATTGCCAATAGCTACTTGGTAAAAAGATAGCTGTAGTCGCGTATTGCGGCTCGATATAGGCATACACGGGCAGGTTAGCATTGTATCTTTTGGCTTCGTTCAAATTGGCCTGCGCAAACAATCGCCAATTTGCAGAATCGACAATATTATCTCTTGTATAAAGACTGGGTGCAAAGAATTGTATCAATTTGACAATAGGTGTCAGTTGATTATTTACGGATTGCCATGTTTGGTAATCTGACGGGTTCTCTATTTTTGACCATTGGTATTTTGTTTGCGGAAAAGTCCCGTAAAAGCCTATGGGAGATTTTGCATTTGTTGATTTGTAAATATTAATGGCTTTTGTGAAACTATCCAGTGTAGCAGGCAATTGTGAAGCGCTAAAGCTCCAAGATTCAATATCTAGGATAATCGGAACATTAGGATTTAAGCTTAAATCATTTTGAGCTAAGCTAGCTAATTTAGCAGCATCTATTATTTTGTAGTCTGTATTTGGATTCCCCGTGGCCGAGGTGTCGTTTGGAAGGGGATTTAGGAAGCTGCCCGGGCCGTGAATCACACTAGTGCTAATGCCATATTGAGACAAATCCGAAGGCGTATTATTATACCTAATTTGACTGTATAATACAAAGGAATGGACTGCCGGAGAAGGTGTTTTAGCTGTTGGATTATCTTTGCTACAACCTTCTACACTTAATAGGAAAGTGGCTATTAATAGTAGGCCGATGCTTTTCTTTAAGCCGTATTTGTTTTTCATTTGTTTTGCTGGTGTTTTTTGTGTTGTGGCGAAGAAATGCATTTCCAGTTGGTTATAATTTGTAACCAACTGGCTTCCTTCTCTTGATAGCCTGAATTTTTCGCACTTTCCAATAGTTATTGGCGTTCGGGCTTCCGGTTAGCCCCGCTACGACATCTACAATAGAGAAATACCATTTCTCTTCCTCCTCGTTCCGTACAGAACGAACCTGCTTTTGCTCAAATAATTTTATACTGGTTTCTTTATTCATTCTTACCTCTTTTTTTGCTATTGTTGGCCTTTCCGCACGCGCACAATCTCCCGACAAAATTATGCTATTTTCTGGGATGGTTTTTGATGAAGCTGGAAGAATTCAACGACGCGCACGCAGGCTTGGCGAGGGCGAACGTATCCTGCTTAAGCGAGCGGAGGTTTAGCTATGCTAAATTGTTTCAAAGCACTCAATAAAGCTTTTTATCCCGACCAAAATAATACCTCTCTTCTCCGCATCCATTTTTAATAGGACAGGTCTGGTGGTATATCGTAATAACACCGCTGTAAATAAGGCCTTGGATTTCAGATTTAGCAAATCATCGGAATAGATTTTCATACTGTTAGTATGTTCGGGCTCGCCTTGAACATAAAGCAACATAGAGATATTCCTATCTTGGATTTTCTCAAAATGAGCTTCCATGACAATCCTTTTCTGTACGTTTTTGTTTAGTTTAAAATATTCCCAAATTATAAAATAGATTATCATAATTTCCTCTAATTCCTCGGGAGAGGTATCAAGACGATAGCCGAGCAAAACCGTCAGGAAAAAGGGTTGTCGTAGGAATATCTCGTCTGAAATCTCATTTATATATTGTTCATCGATGTTGTCTATTTTGGTCAGGAGCTGGGCTAATTCAGTTGTTTCATTGAAGTCCTTTTGTGTAAAATTCATTTTCGGTTTATCGTTATTTTTTTGTATGAAGGAACGGTTTCGCACTGGGATAAGAAGCGGATTTCGAAGCACTAAACTGTCTGCCAGCACTAAATTTGATACGAAGCACAAAACATAATTTAAGCACAGAACCTGCTTTTTTACCAAACGCCTGTTAGCAGTTCGGGCTTCTTTTTTAGTTAAGTTATTGAATGTTATTGTCAAGTATTTGGTTATTGTCGTTGTCGATATTTGTGTCGAACAGTTTATTTATTCTTGGTTGTATAATCCAAATTCCGATTGGGAAAAACCAAATCAGAAAAAACTCTCCTGCAAAATCACTAAATGTCACGGGCTTTTGCCATTCTACAGTTTTTAATGCTTTTGCGTTAAAGTATAAACAATAAAAAATACAGAACATTGAAAATAAATGTAGTGAAACTATCAAAATAAAAATGGCAGGATTTGTATGTCCTCCACTAGAAATATTTGAAAACATACCTACCATAAAAACAGAGATCAGAAGCATATACACTACTGGGATTAGTAGAAAAATTTTAAAACGTTTCAAATTCATTGTCACTGTCGATGGAAGTTTTTTATGAAGGTTGGTCCCAAGTGCATAAAACCAGCCAAAGAAAAGTCCGATGAATAATATCATCATTATTGGAAAGAAATAAAACATAGTTGTCGGGTCGTTACTTGAACTAACGAAAGCCATTATAATAAACTGCAATGCCATTGGAAGTCCAATTAAAAGTCCGAATAGTTGCCAGTGTTTTATTGTTAGAAATTTTGTCATCCGTTTTGTCTTTATTTTAATTGTTAATTGTCCGTAATAGTCGTCTTAGCCTGACCGCTAACGTTTTACGGCTTGCTGCAGGTGGGGAAATGGAATTCCTTTCTGCCCGAACCGTTGCCAAATTTATAAATAAAAGTTGATTGTTTTTCTATCGCTCAACAGAGATTTTTCAGCCCGGAAATACTGCTGAATAATGAACAAAAAGCTCATTGTTTTTCCGTCAGCCCCACTTGCTGCAAACCGATGTAAACAGCCGTTTTGTGTAAGTTATCTGATGGTCAGTGAAATTTTACGTCCGAGTCCATACTCTAAAAGTTTGTATAACGTTGAGAGTTGAATGTCGCTGTGCCCATTTTCAATTCTTGAGATAAAGCTTTTTTTTGTTCCAGTTTTTTCTGCTAACTGTTCTTGTGTCATTGATGCAAGCCGCCTTTCTTCCTTGATAATCTCTCCAATTGCGAACGCTTTAGCTTTAATTTCAAATTCGGTACGTTTTGACGTTCCAATCTTTCCGTATTGTGTGTCAAGATGTTCGTCAAAAGTGGTTA
>JBDTKK010000076.1:0-14159 GCA_039935335.1 Chitinophagaceae bacterium | reverse complement strand
AAGGTTGAATTGTAATCCAGCATTATGAATGGATCCATGCGCTGCATGTCCATCCGAAATCCGCTAGGGATGAAATTGTGTACGCGAAAGCCGTCGCCAACAAAATGGGGCTCGCGTGGGGCTGCTACCAGTTCTACTGTTTTCGTTTTCATGATTTTTGCTTTTTGTAATGCAAATGTACAATTGTAAGACTGGGGCGGCCATTGATGTATGATAAGAACCGTCGTCGTAGGGAAGATTTTACCACGGAGACACAGAGACACAGCTTTTCACGGGAACTAGAGAATCAAAGTTATAGAGAGCATTAAGTTTTGGAGAAATTTGCACCTTCAGCACACCTAAGCAATTACTTAATAATGAAATTGCTATAATAATGTCGCCCTTCCAGAGCTGCTTTCCGAATAGAAAAATCTATCGCCTGAAATTCCTTTGCGCCAATTCCTTACGTACCCGACTCAAACTTTCCGGCGTAATGCCTAAATAGGAAGCCACCATGGTTTGCGGTACGCGCAAAAGTATATCTGGGTACATTTCAATGAATTGCAAATACCTTTCCTCGGCTGTTGCGCTCAACAATAAATTAATTCTCGTTTGTAAATGCCTGATATGATTATGCAGCAATCTATTATTAAAATCCGTGAAATTTGGAATTTTCTGTGCCACTAATTGCATGAATCCTTCATCTATCAATACTACTTTGCTATCTTCCAAAGCCTGAATATAATAGCTAGAAGGCCGATTGAAATAACTGCTTTCTCTATCGGTCACAAACCAATTTTCAGGTGCGAAGGAGAGAATATGCTCTTTACCTTTATTATCAATAGAATATTGGCGAAGAAGTCCACTTTCCACGAAAAAAGTATGCTTGCAAAATTCATTTTCTCGCAGGAGAAACTGGCCTTTACTAAAGGTTTTCGTTGGGCAATTTTCTATCAATGATGAGATTTCAGCCTCTTCAATATCAAGGTTTAAAGTGAAATAGGTTTTGAAATTAGTAGTGTCCATTTATTATTTAATGGTAGAAATCAACTTTAAATCGCCCGCCTCAATTCCTTTTCCATGTCAATAAATTTATCGCGCCAGTCCTGAATTTCGCTCTTAGCCTTTTCCAATGAAGCAACTACAAGTTGTGGATTTGTATCTACCTCTGGAGTTAATTTAGACAAATCGGCCAAGGTTTCACTCACCAATCTCCCTGCTGAACCTTCACCTGCAATATATCCATTGATAATACCTGTAAGTGCTGCGGCGTCTTTTAGAGAGATTTTATTGACGAGTTCCTTATTGACCAAAGTGTCCAATTCACGCCCTGCATTCCACAATGAGTGGCACATTTGAAATTGACGATAATGGCTTTCCCAGAAAGAATTGTTTGCAAGTTCCGCCACCATTTGAGCTGCAGTCGCTTTATCGCCCATCTGAATTTCGAAAATAACCTTGGATAAATGCCCTTTTAAAACGGTGAGTGTTTCGTCAATGATTTCCGCAGTGGCTGCTATATCTTTAAGGAGTTTCGCCCGATGCTCCGCTGGTAATTTCCCTAAGTTTTTCACACCCGAAAATAAGTCGGAAATCATCTTGAGAATATCGCTTAAGCCTTTGATATTGATGTCCATATGTAGAAGTTTATTAGGTTAAGATTCCTTATTTCCGCTTTCTTCTTTTGTATCCTTGGTTTCCGCTCCTTTCAAATAGATGGGTAAGTTCAACCCAGCCATTTCAAAAAGGTCATTCAGAGGTGGAACAGCTTTCATCATTCCGGAGACAAAATTGGCAGTAGAACCATTTCCATTCTCACTATTTCCCGAATCCCAAACAGTCACCTTGTCAATTTTAATGTTCTTAACTGCTTCTACTTGTGTGCGTACCAGTTCTGGCAATTTCTCAAGAAGCAACAACTGGAATGCCTTTGTTGGGTCGCCACCTGCCGCGGCTACTACTTGCTTATAACCTTCTGCTTGCTTGGTCAATATTTCAAATAAACCCTTTGCCTCCGCTTCCATTTTTGCAAAAATTGCATCGGCTTCACCCTTAGCATTTTCCCTAATTTGTTCCGCATTTGCCTGTGCTTCAATGATTGCGCGTTGCTTCGCAATCTCTGCCGGAATTACAATATTCGCAATCTGCGTAGAACGTTCTCTTTCCGAACGCGCCAGCTCAGCTTTTTGTTCTGCTACATAAGCTTCTTCCAAAGCTTTGGCTTGCTGCACTTTTTCGGCAGTAATGGCGATACGTAAGGCTTCGGCTTCTTTTTCTCGCCTTCCAGCATCCGAATTAGCGATTGCAATTTTGGCCTCATTCTCGCCTTTGATGGCGATAGCGTTTGCTTCCGAAGTCTTAACTCGTGTGTCTCTCGCCGCTTCTGCCTTTCCAATTAATTCATCTTTAGAGGCTAATGCTATACTGACTTCCCTATCCTTTTGCGTAATTGCTATTTTCACATCGCGGTCACGATGCGTTTCGGCAATTTGCGTATCCTTTTCTCTATCAGCTAACGCTTTACCGGTCTCCCCTATTTTCTCTTGTTCGGCTACGCTGATTTTTGCTTCATTAATGGCTTTTGCTGCAGCTTCCTTGCCCAATGCTTCAATATAGCCAGACTCATCTCTAATATCCGTAACGTTTACGTTTATTAATTTAAGGCCGATTTTCCGTAACTCACTATCCACATTCTTAGAAATATTATCCAGAAACTTATCGCGATCAGAATTGATTTCTTCAATAGTCATCGTGGCAATCACCAGACGTAATTGACCGAATAATATATCTTTAGCAAGCTCTTGCACTTGTTCAGAGCTCAATCCTAGCAACCTTTCAGCCGCAGTGTTCATGCTGTCTGCTTCGGTAGAAATAGCAATCGTAAATCGACAAGGCACATCCACGCGAATGTTTTGCCGACTAAGTGCGTTGGTCAGATTGGCTTCGATGGACAAAGGCTTGAGGTCAAGAAACGCAAAGTCTTGAATTACAGGCCAAATGAAGGCACCACCACCATGAACACATCTTGCGGATGTGCCGCCAGTTCTGCCATAAATGACTAATATTTTGTCGGATGGACAGCGTTTGTATCTGGAAATTAGGGCGGATATAGTAACGAAGATTACTATTGCTGCGACGACGATAAGGATGATAGGTGTCATTGTTTTTCTTTAAATTAATTCTACAATAAGAAGGTCATTGTTTTCAATTTTTACCACTTTAACCATGGCATTTGAAGGAATTCTTTCATTTTCTGTCATGGCATCCAGCTCATGGAAAGCACCATTTACGCTCACCATCACTTTACCTTTACCCGATTTCCGTTCTGGAATGGGAATATAGACTTCTGCGGTTTTGTTGAGGGTATTGATGATTTTGAAAGAGTTGTCTTCCGCCAATTTCTGCACTTGTCTGATGATGAGGAAAAACAGATACACGAATAAGACACCTATCAACAAGGAAAAAGAAATTAGAAGAGCTTTGTTCTCGATAGTGGAATAGAAAGAAATCCCCGCCCAACTAAATCCGAGTAGAAAATTGATGAGGTTTCGAAGTGAAAAAAGTTGAAAGCCAGAGTCGGTACCGTCATGATGGTCTCCAAAATCTGTATCCATACTATGGCCAGAATGCCCGCCCAAGAAAGTCATAATTGTCTGAACAACAAAGACTAGGCTTGCGGGTATGGCCACAAACCAAAACGTTTTCAATAAGGAGGGAAGATTTTCCAGAAAATCCATGGGAGTCAAAGATAAGGGTTGTGTTGGTAAAATCAACTATGCCTTTTGGGATAAAAATCAAAATGCACGACAAAGAGATTACGCCTTGCTACTTTGCAGAAGGATATGACCTATACTGGCATCCCAAACTTATCAAAATTTTAAACTGGTTTCAATTTCTTTTCTCTCAAATGTAACGCTCTATAATAAACAATTGGAAAAACCAATAAGGTGAACAATGTTGCGGTGACCAGCCCGCCGATAATCACAATGGCTAAGGGTTTCTGACTTTCAGACCCAATACCCGTGCTTATTGCAGCCGGAAACAGCCCTATCGCCGCCATCAAAGCGGTCATCACTACCGAACGGGTTCTTACTTTTACGGCATTCAATATCGCCTGATTCAAATCGTCCACGGTTTTGGCCTGTTTATGAAATTCGGATATGAGAATCACCCCATTTTGAACGCAAATCCCAAAGAGCGCGATAAAGCCAACACCTGCGGAGATGCCGAAATTCATTCCGGTGATATGTAGGGCGAGTATACCGCCAATTAGGGCAAAAGGTACATTAATTAACACATAAGCAGCATCTTTCGCATTATTGAACATCACAAATAATAAGACAAATATAATTACCAGACTTATTGGTACTACCTGCGATAAGCGCTTACTTGCCCGTACCTGATTTTCAAATTCGCCTGTCCAGCCAATTTTATACCCTTCCGCCAATTTCACATTCGCCTCAACGTTCTTTTGTGCTTCCGCGATAGTGCTTCCCAAATCTCGCTCCCGAACTGAAAATTTCACACCGATAAAGCGTTTGGTATTATCACGATAAATAAAAGCCGGCCCAGAAACTTGCCTAGACACAGCTATTTCTTTCAGCGGAATCCTATTACCGCCAATAGTGGGCACCATTAGCATCAGGATGTCGTCTTCGTCCTTACGGAAGTCTTTATCATAGCGAATACGGATATCAAATCTCCTTTCCCCCTCGTATTTCTGGGTGGCGGTTTTCCCGCCAATGGCCATTTCAATTACAGCTTGGGCATCAGCCTTAGTCACGCCATGAATAGCCATTTTTTCTTCATCAAGTAAGATACTGATTTCTGGTTGGCCAATATTTCGCAAAATTCCTACATCTTTAATACCCGGAACGTGTTGAATTTGTTCCAACACCTTATTGGCATACTCGTCCAATTTCTCCAAATCATCACCATATATCTTCACCGCATTAGAAGCCTTTATTCCCGCCGCTGCTTCGGCAACATTATCTATAATTGGCTGGGAATAATTATACAAGACTCCCTGATAAACCGTCAACCCAGCGTCTATTTCCGTAATAATCTTATCCATATCAAGTCCTTTTCGCCACTTGTCTTTTGGAAGTAAATCGATTTGAAACTGCACGAAATAGAAGCCATTAGGATCTGTTCCATCATTACTTCTGCCCGCCTGGGAAAGCACATCTTTAACTTCGGGAAATTTTAATAACTTCTCCCTTAATTCGCCAGTCAATTTGACACTTTCGGGTAAGGACATGCTCATAGGCATTTCTGCAGTCACCCATAAAGCGCCTTCATTCAACTCCGGTAAGAATTCAGACCCTAACCAACGGGTAGAAAAAACAGTTACTACAAAACAAGTGAGCGCAACTAACAAAGTCAATTTCTTATGCGCAAAAGTCCATTTAATTCCCTTTGAAACGACTTTATTTACATTTCTAGTAAAGAAATTGTCTTTTTCCCGCACATTTTTCCTCAATAATAGAGCACTCAATACCGGCACGAGCGTGAGTGTAAAAATCAGTGCTCCAAGTAAGGCAAAACCCAAAGTCCAAGCTAAAGGTGCAAACATCTTTCCCTCAACTTTTTCGAAGGAAAATATAGGTAAGAGCGCAGAAATAATAATAAGCTTGGAAAAGAAAATAGCTTTACCCATCTGAATCCCGGTATTTTTGATCAAGCCTAATTTCGCTAATCGGTTGAATTTATCCATACCAACTTTCTTAGCTTTATGGTCTAAGGCCACGAAAATTCCTTCTACCATCACCACCGCGCCATCTATAATGATGCCGAAATCTATAGCACCCAAAGATAAAAGATTGGCACTCATCCCCTTAAGATGAAGCATTAAGAAAGCAAACAATAAGGATAAGGGTATAACCGCCGCTACAATAACGGTTGTCCGCCAATCTGCCATAAACAGAAAGACTATCACAGTAACCAAAACTATACCTTCTAACAAATTGTGCATCACAGTTTTAGTACAATATACCATTAGATTATCCCGATCATAAAAAGTTTCCATTTTTACATCAGAAGGCAAGATAGTTGTATTCAGCTCTTGGATTTTCTCCTTAACTCTCGCCAAAACTTCGGTAGGGTTCTCTCCTTTGCGCATCACGATGATGCCTTCCACCACATCATCATTATGGTTTAGTCCTACCTGCCCTACTCTTGGCTTACTCGCTTCTTGCACCGTTGCTACATCCTTCACCAACAATGGATTACCGTTGAAGACATCAACAATACTCCGCTCAATGTCTTCCTTGCTATCCAAAAGCCCTATACCCCGAACAACGTAAGCTTGACCGTTTTTTTCAATGACATCGCCACCCACATTTAGGTTTGATTTACTGACGGCTTCATACAATTCTAACGGTGTCAAATCATATTGCTGCAACTTAACGGGATCTACCGATATTTCATAAATTTTCTCCTGTCCGCCGAAGGCCACAATATCCGCGACTCCAGGCACGCGCCGTAATTCCCGGTCGATAGTCCAATTTTGAATTGTTAGTAAATCCCTGGTATCCCGCTGATTACTTCTCAAGACATACCTAAAAATTTCCCCAGTCGGGCCATAGGGCGGCTGCACTTCCGGTGCTACACCTTCGGGCAATTGAATATTTTGCAGCAAATTATTTACCTGCTGTCGTGCAAAAAAGTCTTCTACATCATCATCAAAAATAATCTTGATGACCGACAAACCAAACATGGTAGTACTGCGCACATTGGCCTTGCGTTGCACACTATTCATCGAAATCTCAATGGGCGTAGTCACAAAGCGTTCTACCTCTTCGGCGCTTCTCCCGTTCCATTGCGTAACAATGATAATTTGTGTGTTTGTAACGTCGGGAAACGCCTCAATCGGAATTTTTATAAAGCTAAAAACGCCCGCGATTACCAATATACCGACCCAGAAAAAAGTAAAAAACTTGTTCCGTAGTGAAAATGCTATTATGTTCTTTATGAAATTATTCATTATTATTAGTCATTTATGGCATCGTAAATCATCAAGCCATTTTTAGAAATTACGGTTTCTCCCGCTTTTATGCCGGTCTGTAGATAGGTCGTATCTCCCAACTGTCGATATACCGTTACATTGCGAGTGTCGATATTGTTTTTATCTTTAAATACCATCACCCAATACTTGTTTTTATCAAAAATAACTGCCGAGGAAGGAATAGAAATTAGACTTTTATTTTCAGAAAAGCTGACACTCACTGTGCAATTCATTTCTGGTTTCAGTTTCAAATCCGCATTACCTACCTTTATCCGTACTTTCATGGAACGGGTAGCCGGATCTATGGCGTTGAAGATTTTATCTATCTTCCCTCTGTAAACAGTATCCGGAAAAGCTAAAGTCTTGATGGCTACATCATAACCCACTTGAACCCTTGAAATATCGCTTTCATTAACATTCGCCAACACCCAAACTTCATTAATCTCTGCAACAGAGAAAATAGGTTCACTCCCATCCGAACGAAGTTGTTCGTTCTGGTTGATTTTCTTGGAAACTATAAATCCGCTAATGGGCGATGTAATATTGTAAATAGAGCCACCTTTAAGCTGATATATGTTATACACCTCATTAATACGTGTTAGCTCCGCCCGCGCCTTATCCAATTCCCGTTCGGAAGCTGTTACATCCTTTTCTGAATTTAGCTTTCCTAAATATAGATCTCTTGCCACTTGCAGGTTTTTCTCCGCTATCGCTACATCGTTTAGGGCATCCAGTTTCTGCTTTTGAAAATTAGCGACTTCACTACTTTGGATGCTGGCCAATAGTTGGTTTTGCTTTACATAATCTCCCAATTCCACGTTGATTGACTTCACTACTCCACTCATCACCGGAAAAACCTGAGCCATTTTATTATTTTCTGCAGTGACCTTGCCAAACAAACGAATTTCGTCTTTTACATCGGATTCCTCCGCTTTATAATAAGCGCACTTGTGATACATCGTATCGCTCATGGAGAACACAATTTTTGCTTCCCCCGACTTCTGTGATTTGCAACCGTTCACAAAAAGCCAATTTAAAATCAGGATATAAAATATCCACTTTCCCAATGACATAATTCTTACCGTTTTTTATTTTTATTAATAAATATTTGTTCCTGTTAGCAAGTTCAATTCCTCGGCCGAGGAGACAACTTGGCGTCGTATTCTCGTCAATTCCGTTAATACATCATTATAGGATTCAAAAAAATCAACGAACTCAATGATAGAGATATTTCTTTTTTGGAAATTGTTTGTCATGCCTTTGAGCGTCAACTCAAAATCGGAATTATAAAGACTGGTCGCCTTCTTATATTCAGAAATCGTCTGTGCATAGTAAGCATGGGCATTCAAAATGTCTGCATTGATTTCATTTTTCATTGATTGAACCTTATATAGACTTTCTCGCTTCTTAAATCTGGCTGATTTTATATTGCCTTGATTCCGATGCCACATCGGAAGTGCTATTGCAAAACCGGCATTAATTTGATTTTGAAAAGCACCACTATTCTGATCATACGAGGTAATTATATTAAGATCAGGAATTGACAATTTCCTTTGATAATGAAGATATTGCTCTGCCAACAAACTATTCTTTTGACTTGCCAATAAATCGGGTCGGTTATTAAGGGCAATCTCCTGAAGCTCTTCCACCGACTGCAACTTTAGGTATTTAGAAAGGTCGTCATCTAAAATCTCAAACCGAATCACAGCAGACACTTGAAGGATTTTTTGCAAAGTCGATTGTGTTGTGAAATAATCTTTGAGCAATTCAGCACGATCATTATTCAGCTTCATATAAGCACCTTTCAGCCGAACTAAATCTTTAAGCGGTAAATTCCCTAGATTTACCTGAGTTTGATAAGCAGCGAGTAAGTCGTCCAATAAATTGAGTTGTTGGTTGTATTTCCTTATCAGAAATTCTTGTTGCCCCACAGCATAGAGGCTACTATGTAGTGAATATTTCAAATTAGCCACTAACTGTTGAAACTCCAATTCCGCGATAGCAACATTAGTTTTCGCCATCTCTATAGCGATTTTCCGTTTGCCACCAAGCACAAAAAGCTGTTCCAGTTGAAATGCTTTTTGTCCGGATTGCCCCACCTGGAAAATCTTGTGATTCTCCGGATTATATAAATTGAAATCCGCTGAAAAGATTGGATTTGGATATAGCTTTTCCTGAATAATCTGTGCTTTCTGCGTTTCAATATTCATTGCAGATGCCAACAGATAGTAACTATTTCCTAAAAAGATACTATCCGCCTGTACTTTGTTGATTTTCAAAGTATCTTGCGCTTGCGCAGAGAGCGAAAGCAAAATCGCAATAAATAGAGATTTCCCAAACCTAAATTTGATCCTTGTAGTGCCACTTCTCATAAAGGTGGCGAAGGTGAAGGAATCGACCTTTAAATCAGCTTAAAAGCCATAAAATTTAGCTTAAAGGCAATTTTATTTCAAATATATTAACATCCTTATTGGGATTAAAATAGGACAGTTCGCCTGAATGAAGAATTACTATTTTCTGAACTAACATAAGTCCTAACCCGAAACCTGTTTTTCCTATACTATTCTCCCCTCTAAAAAAGTGATTGAAAAGGAATTTTTGTTCTGATTCCGATATCGTCATGCCTCTATTAGAAATCGCACATCGTAAAAATTGATTTGAAGAACAGTCAATTTCTATTTCAGCTTTTGGCTCATTACTGTAATTAATACAATTCATAAGTAGATTCAAAAACAACTGCCTAATTAGCATTTCATTGACCCATAAGTTGAGCCTTTCCATATCCGGCTGGCGCGGCGTGTAATTTACGGCAAAGCTAAAATCGGGGAAAATGATGTTCAACTCCTGGATTGCATCAAAGATTATTTCATCGATTCTGACCTGTGCTTTTTCAAGCGGCTGCCCGGCATCGGCTTTAGCGATTTGTAAAAGAATATTAATTATATCAGCCAAAGACTTAGTTTTTACGATCTGATTTTCAAGATCTTGCTTAATGGGTTTTGCTTCATCCCGATTCTTGATCCTTTCCAATTCCGAGGTCAACACGGTGATAGGTGTTTTCAACTGATGGGAAATATGGTTTATAGAATGTCTTTGGAAGGCAAATGCTTCATAAGTTCGCTTGGCCAGCTCTCTAAATTTTGTATTTAAGAAATTAATTTCGTAGGTACTTGTCTGTATATTGGGCACGTCGACATCTTCTCCTAAACTATGGATACTCAACTGCTTGGCAAGATCCGTGATAGGTTTTGAAATCTTCTTTGCTAAGTAAAAAGAAACCAAGAGCACAGCAATTGTAATCATCAGGAAGGCAACCAATAGTGTATTGCGGAGAAAAACAAGCTTTTGGTAACCAAAAGTATCATATGCCTTACTAATACCAAAATAAGTATCTCCGTTTCTCCTAATGTACGTACCTACCACATCATAAAGGCCATCTTTCGTCTCAATCCAGCGATTGTTGGAATCCAGATTAGAGAGCATCTCTTTAGAAATGGGCACAGGAGTATCATCTATGCTCGAATAAATTAGTTCCTTTTGTCCGTTGAATAACAAAAGTTTTTCGTCAATCAAATCGTTTATCGTTACTCGGTCAATGGCTTCGATCAGTTCCGTATCGGTCTTCTTTATTTCAGAAAGCAGATTCAAAGTCGTGATTATTTTTTGCTTTTGCCGCTGCTGGAATTCTTCTTCACGATTTGCTGCCGACAGGACATAAATAACCACGAAGGTGACGCTGGTAATAACCAAAACCACACTCGAAAAATAAATAAGAATCTTGCTTTTTATTTTCATCACGAGTCCAGATAATATCCGTATCCAATTTTTGTTTTGATTCTATTTGTGCCGAAGGGCTTGTCTATTTTCCCTCTAAGAAAGTTGATGTAAACTTCAATGGTGTTGGTATTAATATCAACGGAACTACCCCAAATTTCCTTGATTAAATGGGACTTGGACACAATTTCTCCTTCCTTTTCGCAGAGTTGCACTAATATTTGGAACTCTCTCGGCGTAAGTATAACTTCAGAATTCTGCTTAAAAACCTTCTTAGTTGCATAATTGATCGTAATGTCTCCCGCGACCATCACTGCACTATTTTCGGAAGCATTATCGGCCAATTTCCGCCTTTTTATCAAAGAATGAATCCGTAAAACCAGCTCCCGCATAAAAAATGGCTTGGTCAAGTAATCATCAGCGCCGCAATTAAAACCGGTCACTTTATCTTCCAGTTCAGAGAAAGCAGTGAGCATCAAAACCGGAGTTATAGTATTATGAATCCTGAAAGTCTTACAGAGTTCGAAACCCGATTTACCAGGAAGATTGATGTCCATTATCACACAATCGTAGGTCGTTTTTTTGAGCATTCTCTCGGCCAACGAGCCATCAAACACAGATTCCACCTGAAAACCTTCAGCAAGTAAGGATTCGCGGATGTTCTTGTTTAAAGTAACATCGTCTTCAATAATCAAGATACTCATGGGGCAAACATACAGCTATGAAGCAAGCCCTTTATTGTATAAAAACCCAAAAGCCGTCCCAGATAAACTCCGAAACGGTTTCAAAAACCTAAGTGCCTAGGACGGGGCTCTAATTTGCAAATCGGCAGGGAGTGATAGCCGCATCCATCTTACTCAAACAATTTTGTCCGACTTCGTGTCCGACTTGGTTATTTAGAAAATGAAACCCGCTCCTAGCGCGGGTTTCATGGTGCCCCAAAGTGGGACGCTGTCGAGCCAAATTGTGTAAATTTTGAAGTCGCTTTGCAAAACGAAATGAAAGAATAGGTGCCTGACAGTTCTTACTAAATGTAGTACTGCTTAAAGAAAAAATCGCCTTCCTACTTCGTCGTCTTGTTCGATGGATCTTTGTGGGTGTTGTGAACTGCATAAACAACCACTTCCTTTGATTCTGTAATTTCAAAAACGACTACATAAGGAAAGCTCTCCAATTTGACATCGCGTAGTACCCGCTTCGGATCTTCAACAATGTAACTGTAATATTGGGGATGCTCAGAAAGGTCGTTGTATCTGTTCAAAAGCGCATTCACAAAGCGCTCCCCAAGCCCCTCTTGGCAACTTTCGTAATAATCGAAGGCGGCAACCGAATCACGGTGTGCTTCCTCCTTAATAATCAAATTATAGGACACCTGCTACCCTTTGGCGCTACGAATTAGTTCTATAGATTCTTCCACCGTGTACGATTTACTTGTGCCCTTAACGTGTGAATCCATTCGCTGGTGCAGCATTGCCATGGTAGCAGCATCATATTCGTGCGTGGCATCCTGCTCCGCTCCTTCCAAGAGTACATAAATTGCCTTCAAGTGGCGCTCATCAGACCGCTCTATGTAGTCGTGAAGCTTGCTACGAAGCACATTCACAGGGGGCATCGCTGTATTCATTTCACCCAAATTTACAACCTTTCACCATCAAGGCAAAATCAAGATTTCAAAGAAAATGTACACTTTTGGTTATAATGTGAAACCCGCGCCTAGCGCGGGTTTCATGGTGCCCAGGACTGGGTTCGAACCAGCACACCCTTGCGAGCGCTGCGACCTGAACACAGTGCGTCTACCAATTTCGCCACCTGGGCAATTTAATTTAATTTAAAAGGCAAAATGCAAAAATTAAAACCCATAAAACGTAGGGTTAGAAAATGAACATTTCAACCATTCAGGCCAATTTACAAAAGAACTAAAGGAGCGCGAAGATAAAGGTTCAAGCGGGATTGGGCAAAACGAATTTTCCCTCAAATGGCCATAAGGCTGCAACCACGCAGAACTGTATGGTCTAGCCTGCCCGACACTTCAAAACTGCCATCTTCGTGCACTATTCCTAAATCTTCGGTAGCTAGGAAAGCACAGCTATGCACGTTGGCCAAGTCCACAATGTTTAAAACTCCGCGCCCCGTGTGCAATACCGAAAGCGGGTCATTTTCCTCCCGCCTATAAACTCGCATCGTACAAGAAGGTTTTAAAATTCCTCCCTCCAAGGCATATGCTTGCGACAATAATTCAGTCATGCCATACTCTGTAGCCACACGGGGTAAATTCCATTGAGCTTTCAAAAACTCATGAACCTGCACCCTCGTCCATTCTTCCCGACGTCCTTTCATACCGCCTGTTTCCATCACCACAAACTGGCTCAAATCCATAGGATAAGCTTGCGAAAAGTCAAGCAGGGCAAAGGTTACACCAATGAGCAACACCTTTTTGTTTGAAGCTTTTAGCTGCTCCAATGTCGTACCCAACTTCGTCCAGTCGTCTAAATAAAATCCATTTTCAGGCTTCGCACTTTTGGCCATAAGACGTTTTACCATATAAACCAAAGAAGAGTTTCCACGCTCCAGATAAGACGGCAGTAAACCAAGAATTGTCCATTCAGAAATAGCTCCCAAAACGGCTGAAAAGCCTGCCAGTAAAGCTTCTTCATACAAGATAGTGTCTGCCACATAATGCCGGCTGGGCACTTCGCCGGTAGTGCCGCTACTTTCAAAAACCAAACTCGGAGTTGCCATATTGCCCGTCAAGATTTGATGGGTTTTGAAAAAGGAAATAGGCAGAAATGGGATCTTCAATATTGAATCCACACTATCTGCCTTGCAACCCACTGCATTGCAATAGCTTTGGTAGAGCGCATTATTCGCGTGTTGATACTGAAACAAGCGCAAGGCAATCTCTTCGAAATTCCCGTTTTCAACTTCTTTAATAAATTGCTCTGCTGTGGTGTAGAACTCTGCCAACTTAAATAACTTTGAACGCATGAAATTATGGCTACCGGTGCTGGTCTGCATCACAATACTCGCAATAGGCACCGGCTGCAATAAGAAAAGTAGTAACCCTATTCCCTACATCGAGTTCAAAGCGCTTTCGCCGGACAGCATTCGCAGTAATCCCTTCGATACTGCTTATCTCGCTTTTCATTTTTCGGATGGCGATGGCGATTTGGGAAATGATGTTACCAAAGGACTCTACGACGTTTTCCTTCGCGATTTACGTGATTCCAATTTTGACACCATGCGCTATATTTTCCCTCCAATCCCAGATGGAGCTATAGACCCAATTGATGGTATTTCTGGTACTGGCGTGATTGCTATTTTGGGCAATACACTTTCGCCTCGGCAGGACAGCATCCACTACAAACAAGACACCGTGGTGTTTGAAATGTGGATAAAGGAC
>JBDTKK010000075.1:0-5437 GCA_039935335.1 Chitinophagaceae bacterium | reverse complement strand
CTGGGCGTTTTGCAGAGCTTTCCATCACTAAAAATAACTCTAGGCAAATATTTCCCCGGAATGGTATAGATGTGCGAGGTGATGGTATCGCCGGTGATACTGGTACTGCCGTCATTAAAATCCCAAGTGATTTGGGGGATGCCACCGAGGGGCGGCGTAAAGACAACTTCCATGGGAGCGCAGCCGGAGAGCGGTGTATAGCTAAAAGCACCATTATACCCTAAGGCACGAACAACAGAACGAGCAGTATCGGTGCAACCAAAAGGATTAGTAACAACTTGCGTAATGGTATAAACTTTCGGAGTGCTGAACGTAGCTAAAGGATTGGGGCCATTCACTGGCCCGCCATTCAAATCAAAATCCCAGGAATAAGTGAACGGACCAAAACCCGATGCGGTACTTGTAAAATGTACCGTTTGCGGCGGACAAATAATCAAGGAATCACTTTGGGTAAAGGCAGCAGTAGGTGATTGAACAACGATAGCTTGAATGCTGGTATCGCTGCAGCCCACAGAATCGGTGACAATGAGCCGCGCATGAAAAGTGCCCATGGAAGCGTATCTATGGCTGACAACAGTACCTGTATCAAAATATCCATCCCCAAAATCCCAATCGAAATGAAGTGGTTTTCGGCCACCTCCTACAGCGCTGAAATTGATGGAATCATGAAGGCATGCGGCATACTTTGAAGCGGTAAAACTGGCATAAGCGGTACTTACAGAAAGGAAAGAATCTTTGTAAATAAAGCTTTCGCATTGCAGGCTATCTGTCACTTTAAGATAAATAGGATACTCGCCTTTTTGGGTATAAAGCCGATGAATAACTTGAGAATCTAAGACAGTATCGCCAGCGGCAAAAACCCAGACTCTGCTAAACGTCGGTACAGTCGGGGCATTGGTCGTAGAGTCCGTAAACTTTACCTGGAGCGGCGCACAGCCGATTGGCGGTGTAGGAATTATTCGAATACTGGGATGAGCAATTAATACCGGAACGGGAAGCGAAACCGTATCTAAACAGCCATTTCCATAGCTCGCCACCATGTAAACTGGATGAAAGCCTACTTGACTGAAGGCATAAGAAGTAAATCCTTGGTCACCAAAAGCGGTTTGCAAAGTATCATCAAATACGAAACTGAACTGGATGTAATGACTATAGTCGGTATGAGCAAAAAAGTAAATAGGATTGCCTGTACAGGCGGCGGTATAGGTACTGGTAATGGTGTCGTGAGGAATATAAACTTCAACCTCCCGTGCTTGGGTATCGGTGCAGCTATATTGGTTGTTATTGGCCACTAATCGAACGATGTATTTTCCACCATTGACGTAGGCATGAGCAGTATTAGTGGTTGTATCGGTGGAACCATCTCCAAAAAGCCAGAGAAAACGATCCCCTTTTACACTAGTATTGGTGAATTGGACCGTTCGGCTTGGCGAACAAGGATTTAGAAAAGTAAAATCAGCATCGGGGGGATTGATGGTGATGTAGTCATCTTGATAAAATGTATCAAGACAACTATAGTGATTGGTGCTCATCCGAATACTATACAGTCCGGAATGTTTGATGCCGTAATATAAATCACTTTTACCCACGAAGCCAAAGCTGGTATCACCGCCTGGAACAGAACCATAAATCCCCCAGGCAAACAGCGTGTTGAGGGAGTCAAAAGGCACACTGGTTGTATTTTGAAAATGAATAATTTCCCCAGGGCAATAGGTTAAAGGATTAACAGTAAAGGAAGGATGCACAGGTGTATCAGGATGCGCTGTACCGACCCCGCTGCCTGTGCATCCGTTTGCAGTAGTGATAACTACCGAAGGGAAATAATCACGAATAGAATCATAAGTTGCAGTGGGTGTTGGTAAAGTAGAAGTCATCCCGTTCCCCAAATCCCAAGTCCATGAAGTAACCGCTACAGGATAATCTTCATTGCAATTCTTGGGGAATGAAGGAAGTGAGGGATTAGATGTGCGCACTTGCAGCGGAATGCGTCTAGTAAGCGGCACACAACCCTTTATCGGAAATCCATTATTCACACCAACACAAATATCCCGCACTCTTATTGTATCAATACTTGCTCTTCCCTTACAACCATTAGCATCGGTCACTATCAAATCTAAAACATCATTAAAGATGAAGCTGGTATAGGTTTTTGCAACTGTTATGCCCGAAGCCGTTCCTCCACTTTGCCAGGCCCAAGCATAAGAAATTGCCGTTGCACTATTGGCGGTAAATGTAACAGTTGACGGTGCAGGACAGGGAATTAAAGGTGTTTGCGTGATTGTTACAGAAGGTGCCGGATTGATGGTTAGCGTTTTGATTAGACTCTTAATGCAACTACTCAATTTTGTAGTCATTGTTACAGTGGCAGAAGGAACACCAGCGGCGTAAACATGAGCCACTCCTAGACCATATGCTGTATCTCCATCGCCAAAATACCAGTGAGTGAGGCCAAGTGTATGGGCTGTTGTATCGCGGAAATAAACTGAATCGCCAGAACAGATAACCGGAGGCATGGAGAATGCAGCAGGGGTATCATTTACAAAAACATAATCTGGGCGAAAGAAGCTATCTCGGCAGCCATTCGAATCAACTACCAAAACATTAACCGAAAATAATCCGCTGACGGTGTAATGGTGGGAAGGATTGGCACTCAAGCCAAGGCTGTTATCGCCATAATTCCAGGAATAATTAAAGGGTTTGGTGCCGCTATTTACCGTACTTGAAAATGAAGTAATGGAAGTAATACTATTGCAAAAGGAAAGTCCGGATCCAGTGAAAGTAATTTGTGGCCTAGGAAAGACTTTTACATAGCCACTTGTAAATACCGAGCGGCTACAACCCGCGCCATTAGTGACGTTGAGTGAAACGGGATAATTACCAGCCGTGGTGTAACTATGGGTCGGATTGGCTGAAATGGTGTCACCCGCACCATCACCGAAATCCCAGGCATACTTGACCGTTCCGAAAGAATTAGGAATTACCGTGGAGCTAAAAGAAACTGGAAGATAAGCGCAGCCAGTAAGATTGGTACCGGAAAAGCTGACTGTCGGTTTATCATAAATATGAATAGAATCTCGAACGGTATCGGTGATGCCGGGACGAATGACCGCTAACTTGACATAATAAACTCCGGGGTTGAAGTAGGTCGTAGAAGGAGTCTGCGATGTAGCATTTGTACCATTGCCCAAAGTCCAATTCAGGGAATCAACTGCGCCTGACGAAGTATTGGCAAAATTGACGGTCAAAGGTGCGCAGCCGCTATTGTAGGACATGGTAAAGCTGGAAACCTGGGCGCGACTTTGGAAGCACTGGAAAAGGCTAAGAGTGAGTAGCAGTACAAGTTTTAGCGAAGTGCGCATTTCATTTTTGGAGTCTAAAAAAAAAGTACAACATCTATTTTTTAGCTCCGAAAGCGAATATACCGATGGATTTCCTGAAATGATATTATCGAGACAAATTAGACGAAATAATAACCAAATTGGGCGCATAAAATAAAGCTGTTTTCAATCAAAAAAGCAAGCAGCTACATCCAACCCGAGCGATGGTCAAGTTTCGTCGGTCTTGGTAAATGCCATTAATTTAGAATTAAGTTCTGCAATAAAGACCTTATTTCTTTCAGTGGTTTTGTCCCAAGTCAGAGAAATACGATCATCCTTGTATTCTTCAACGGCAATATCTATTTCCTTTCCCTTTTCAAATACTTCGTCAAGTAACTTATTCACTTCTTTTTTGGTAAGCTTCAATAGCAAAAGTTCGTCATCAATAATTCCACCAACATATAGCAAGCCTTCTGCCAATCCGAATTTGATAAATAATCCAAATCCTGTCGCCTTTTTCACGATTCCCAGATATTTACAACCGGGCACTATCGATGCCAAAAACGCTTCCTTTTCTTTTTTCTGCAAAAATTCATTTTCCACATTTGCAGTCAGGTCAAATACGACACTTTCAAGATTTTCTCCAGTTTGGATGCAGGTTACTGACACGATATCGCCATCATAAAGTAAGGTATCACTCTTTCGAGCCAAAGAATCCGGCAAAAATCCCAAAATTTCTTCGTAAATCCTTATTTGATAGCCACCCGTCACGCTCCCAACAACTTGTCCTTCTGTCTGACAGCCGACTATAATCAACTTACATTCAGGCCGGAATTGACGATTTATATTAATTGCCCTAATTTTATTGTTGGAAGTAAACGTGATAATCTTATAGTCGATGAGCTTATTCACATTATCTTCATACACTTCTTGAATATTGACTTCATAGCTGGCAACAATCAATTGAATAGTAACGTATGTATCAATGTCTTTGACAAAATATTTGTCGTCTATCTTCTTCAAAAAGCCTTTTAGCGCTTTTCCGTTTTCGAAGTCTGTCTTTAAATTCAGCAGACTGGCATTTTGCAAAAAAGAAATCGCTCTGGCGCCTGTATTCCCATCAGTTACCGAATCAAATTCAAACGAAACTTTATCTCCCTTAAAAATATTTTTATAAGAGCTTACACAATTTGCAATATGGAAGAAAAGATGCTCTAACTCCAATTCAGGACAATCTATAAAGCCGTAATGACGAACATTGTTGATATGGCAGATGTATCCAATTGGCATGATTTATCGCTTACGAATTCGTTACAAAAATAAAGAGAAATTCTTCGACGGAACAAAATCTATAAGGGTTTCGGAATCATATAGGCTTAGAATTGGCAGAAGTGATTAGGGCGTAGTATTTTAAAAATTTCTAAATGATTATCATTCTAACATAAAAGTAACAGGATGAACTACTTCTACGTCCACAGGCTTGCCATTCACGAGGCCAGGCAACCACATATCCGGAAGAAGCCTAAACACCCTCAAAGCCTCTTCATCCAGACCATAACCTAGAAGGTTTAAGGAATGGAAGTTGCTGGTTTTCCCAAATTTATCCACGGTAAAGGCAACATATACTCTCCCCATTTTACCAGCCTCCCTAGCACTATCAGGGTAACGGAGGTTCTTGATCAATTCATCTGTAACAAAATCCTCACCACCTAAAAATAAAGGTAATCTTGTGAGCGTATCATCTGGACTATCAGCATTTATAATCCGATATTTCGTACTACTTTTTGCATTCGGCCGCTTTGTGAAAATCAATGAATCTTTGCTAAAATCGTAAACTAAAGTAAGGTGGCCCTCAAGGTCGTAACATTCCCAAATACTATCCTTTTGGCCAAATTTGTAATAGCCTTTGATTAGGAGTTTATTGTGAAAGCTGTATTTCTTGTACTCGCCATGCTTGGCCGTGTTGTCTGATCTAATAACCCGATATACTTCATTTGTTTTCTTGTCCCGAACCTTAGTCGTTTTCTGCCCCAGCATTATTGTGGGAGAAAGAAAAAGCATAGTAAACAGGATGATATTTTTCATAAAATAATTGATTTTGTTGCTTGTAGATAAAAGTT
>JBDTKK010000074.1:0-3037 GCA_039935335.1 Chitinophagaceae bacterium | reverse complement strand
CATCCAGCCATCCGGAATGTCGTGGTTTTGCGCAGAAGAAATATTGGCATCTTCGGAGAATTTATCAGCGATAATGGAATCGGCCGGTAGGTGAATACAACAGCCCTTTTCCGCTGCGTTTTTCAATAATTCCCGCGCAGTATCCAAGCGCTCATCTTCCACCAAGGAGTTGCCGACTTTACAGCCCTGTGCTTTCCAAAAAGTATATGCCATACCACCACCAATAATGATGTCTGTGGCTTTGTCCAGCAGGTTTTCGATTATTAATATTTTGTCGCTCACTTTAGCTCCTCCAATGATGGCTGTAAAAGGCTTTCGCGGGTTATCAAGGACTTGCTGCGCGGCCTTTATTTCACTTTCCATCAACAGCCCAAACATCTTCTTTCCTTTAGGGAAGAATTGCGCCACAACTGCTGTAGATGCGTGTGCGCGGTGAGCCGTTCCAAAGGCATCATTCACATACACATCGCCGAGTTTGCTAAGCTTTTCTGCAAAATCTTTATCGCCTTTTTCCTCTTCTTTATAAAGTCTAAGATTCTCGAGTAATAATACTTCTCCAGGCTTCAATATCTGCGCCATTTTTATAGCATTTTCACCAATGGCATCATCGGCAAATTGTACTTCGCGCTTGAGTAATTTGGAAAGATGTTCCCCAATTGGTTTCAGGGAAAAATCAGTGGCAGTCAGCTCTGGCTTTTTCGCCATTTCCTTTTGGGGGCGACCAAGGTGGCTCATCAAAATAACACTTCCGCCATCATCCAAAATTTTCTGGATTGTAGGCAGGGCGGCCTTTATACGGGTGTCGTCGGCGATAATGCCGTGCTTGATTGGTACATTAAAATCGACGCGGACGAAAGCTTTTTCGTTGGCAAAATCGTGGTGAGAGAATTCTTGCATTTAGTGGTTGGATTGGGTTACAAAAATAAGAAAGGCCTTCCGTAGAAAGCCTTTCAAAAGAATCACGCCTTTGGGCGATTATTTAGAAATTAGTCCGGCAAAGTACTGAACCGTACGCACCAGTTGGCTTACATAGCTCATTTCATTGTCGTACCAAGACACCGTGCGAACCATTTGAGTATCGCCTATGGTTATCACTCTGGTCTGCGTAGCATCAAACAAAGAACCGAAGCGTGTACCAATGATATCGCTGCTCACGATTTCGTCTTCGTTATAGCCGAAAGACTCGTTGGCAGCGGCTTTCATAGCTGTATTGATTTCTTCAACGCTGGTTCTCTTTTCAAGAATGGTGTTCAATTCTGTCAAAGAACCAGTAATAACCGGTACGCGCTGTGCACCACCGTCCAGCTTGCCTTTCAGGGCAGGAAGTACGAGGCCAATGGCTTTGGCAGCACCTGTAGAATTTGGGATAATGTTTTGTGCTGCAGCGCGGGCGCGACGCAAATCGCCTTTGGGATGCGGTGCGTCCAAAGTATTTTGGTCGTTGGTGTAGGCGTGGATTGTGGTCATCAAGCCGGTTACAATGCCGAAAGAATCGTTCAAGACCTTAGCCATCGGTGCGAGGCAGTTAGTGGTGCAAGATGCACAAGAAATAACGGTTTCAGAGCCGTCCAAAATATCGTGGTTTACATTGAAAACTACAGTCTTCATTTCACCAGTTGCGGGTGCAGAAATCACGACACGCTTAGCACCTGCTTTGATGTGTGCTTCAGCCTTTTCACGGTCTGTAAAGAAGCCAGTGCACTCCAAAACGACATCTACTTGATGCTCGCCCCAAGGGATTTGTGCAGGGTCTTTTTGAGCGTAGATTTTAATCTCCTCTCCGGCAACAGTAATGCTGTTGTCGCTGTGCGATACATCAACACCAAAGCGGCCTTGGGCAGTGTCATATTTCAGGAGATGGGCTAGGACATTGGGTTTGGTAAGGTCGTTGATAGCAACAACTTCGATGCCCTCAATGTTATAAATCTGGCGGAAAGCCAGGCGGCCTATGCGGCCAAAGCCATTAATGGCCACTTTTACATTGCTCATAATGCGGTTTTGATGAAAATTTGCGCGAAAGTACGACCTTTGATTTGGAGCATTTCGAAATTTGGGTTGAAATTTTCACAAAAAGATTAAGAAGATTGTATAAAAATTTCACCACTAAGACACTAAGAACACTCAGGTGCACTAAGTCTCATCATTTCTTCTTGCCAAAACGGTCTAACACTATTAGAGAAAGTGATACAAAAGCGCCACTCGCGTTTTGCTTGGGGCTATTGCTAAGACTGTTATCATAAAGTGCCCAAGGGCGATTGTTGAGGCCAATTCTGTAACCGCCTTCCAGTCCGAGGGAGAAAGGAACTTTTTTAGAAATCCGGTGAGAATAGCCACCTTTTACATTTAAATAGTAAAGTGGTTTTAACCTAAAACTACGCTCCCCACTTTGCCCTGCAGCGGCACCTGAAAAACTAAGGTTGGGCTGGTCGCTATAGTATGATGCTTGGTACATCAATTGGCCCACACCTAAAGCGGCATACAGCGATTGTTTGCGTTGCATCAAAAAATCGTAGGCAAAATTGACATCAAAAAAGTTGAGGTTTTCTTCAAGACGTACGCCCGCATTTTCTTGTTTTTTGATGGCGCTGCTGACACAAAAGTTTGTATAGAGCGGACTGTTTCCTGGGTATAGATTGAATGCGCCGGTGAAGGAAACGAAGTTTTTGTGCAAGGCGGGTAGCGTAGAGGGAATCAAGTTGTTGAAGCCATCAGTGTTTAAATTGGAGAATATTGCTCCGCCGGAAACCCCGATTATAAGGTTCGAGCTATCCGATTCATTTCTGTGTTTAGCGTTTGTGTTCCAAGCTACAAATGTGAGTAATAAAAGCAGAATGGTTTTCTTCATGGTTTAGAAATTTTGCCGAAGTTAGGAATGGACTTTGGGAGCTAATTATTTCTTAGACGGTGAATTTTATTCCTTATCACAATGCAAGTATTAATTTTTACTTTTGCATCCGTTTTCAAAATCAATTTTAAGACCAAGAAATAGAACCCAAGATTCACGTTTGATAATCTAAGTGAGCGGCTCGAAGGAGCG
>JBDTKK010000073.1:0-3250 GCA_039935335.1 Chitinophagaceae bacterium | reverse complement strand
AGGATGGGCTTGTCGGGCATAGCTGCAAAGAAAGTGGAATTATAACTGTGAATTTACAATCGCAAATCACCGTCATTGCAGGTATTTCAGGCAAAAATTCAATTTGTTGCCATTGTGGTCAGGAGCTTGTTTCTCCAAAGAATGCTTGGCGGGCACTCATGATTCTCCAAATAATAATAGCAGCAAAAAGGAGGAGCAGCACAATGGCAAAGGCATAGAAGAACTTACCGTACAAACCCGTCACCCAGAAATAGACATGTGCGGAGAGCGCGGTGACCAGTCCAGTAGTGGCGAAGGCCCATTTGGCGAGCACCATTTTCTTGTATTGCTGAAAGCGCTTGGGTTGCGCCGGATATGGGTGTTTGATTTTATGTAGTAAATATTTGTTCTCGAGAATGTCGAAAACCCAGGCGACGATTTGCAAAACAGCTAAAATGAGAAATACCCATCGCCCAAAATGTTGCATCAATTCTGCTGTGTGGTAACAGAGCAGCGCTATAAAAGGATAAACTGCGGCCATGAAGAGAAAGTCTGCGCGAAGATTCCCATTCAATGCCGCAAGACTATCGCGGTTAGCTGGTTCCGGTAGTTTGTGTATGCCATTAACGATATTGCAGATGGAAGCTTCATTGCCCGGGAACTCCAGATCCATGATGCTAAAAGAAGTGACGGCAACTCCACGTTGGAATTTAAAATGTTTCGACTGGCCGCCCATGATTTTCAGCATTACAATAAACAGTACAAAACAGGAAATCAGGAGTATCCAGAATAGCGGCGAAGGAATAGAAGGAAGGTATAACATACGTGAGTGTTTTTAAAGTTTTTTAAGAGTCGACCTACTTTTCGAAGAGTAATTAAATACCTCGCCGTGCTGTTTTGTATTCTTCCCAATCAAAATTGAGGAGGAATTCTGTCGCAGCATTGGCACCATCCAGGAATAAATCCAACTTGGTTTGGTCGGACAAGAAGAAGTCCAGCCAATTGTAGTTTTTGTTTGGCCCATAAAGGATGACCTCGCCGACGCCACGTTTATACACACTGTTTTTGATGAGGAAATCCTTGTCGTAATAAAAGCGGATGGTGTTGAGCATCCTGCTGCAATAACTTCCCAAAGACCAGGATGCAGCAAGGCTTCCCAGATTTTCTTCCGGCTCCGAATCATTGAGGTCGATACCAAAATTGGGAACTCGTGCTTCGCTCACGGTTGGATTGTAAAAGATGTTGAGTGGGAAGTTGGAAAGGACGCCGCCATCTATAAATCGGGCATTCTCGGGGATGTCTTCTTTCTCACAACCAAAGAGATTTTTCCATTCCTTTTGGATGTCGATATCATCTCTATTGATGCCGCTCAAAATGTAGGATTCAAAGAAAAAAGGAATGGACATAGATGCACGTACAAATTCGCCGGGATGCAGGCTGGCGGCGTCGCTTGGAGAGCGGAACAGTGTCCACATTTTTGGGAATTCAATCTTGTTTTGGGTTACTAGTTCTGAGGTAATAAAAGTGACATCGGATCCAATCTTAGTAATATCCAGCGGCTCGTTAGTGGTGCGTAGATATAGCGTTGGCGGCAGTGTTGAAGCTTTCTTTTCCAGTGCGGCTATCGTGCTCACGCCATTGGCATCGAGTTGCTCTTTTATCCAAGCTAAAAAAGTATTTCCGGGATTGATACCATAGCCGCTGTTTTTGAGGCGCGTCATCATATTGCTCATGTGGAGGCTTAGAGCGATTACAATTAATAAGGCAAAGCCTGTCAGCACAAAGGCCAGCTTGGTGAGAATCGGAATAATCGGGACTTCGGCATGAAGTTCAAGCCCCACAAGCAGGATGCTGGAAAGAAATAGCAGCAGCAGCACGATGAGGATGGAACTTAGGAAGCGCATCATTCTTTTCTCAAAATTCTTGTCCGAAATCAGATTCCGAATCATCCATTTTGCAAAGGGATGGCCGTCCACAAAAGTGAACATATTGAGCCGGGCAAGGCAGTCTAAAAGCTTGGCAGATTTGGCTTCAGCTTTCGGGTTCTTTTCATCGCCAATCGCAGTGAAAAGTGAAGTATTAATAGCGCCTGCGGAGGTACCCGCCATGCGCAGAAAGCGAATGCCCGCTTGCTCCAAGATATAAGTGTAGCCAACTAAAGCGATGCCCAATACGCCGCCGCCTTTCTGCACAAGGTTTACATATTGATGCCCTTCTGCGTCCGAAACATCAGACACAACCAGCGGCTTTTTACCCGGCCCACCAGCCATCCCATCGCCGAACTTGTCACGAAGCTTTTGGACAAAAGGCTCTGCCTCTTCAAGGAAATGCGCAACCATTTTTGCAGCTTCATCAGGTTCTGAAGTTGGAGTCGGCGCGGTGGCTTTGGCAGTTACCGAGGGGCGTTCGGCACTTACTTGGGCTGTCTTCGGCTCATCCGGCGCGAAGGCCGCTGGGCGTTGGGAGGATATCTGCATGCACTCATGTTTTGATAGTGAAGGAATAGGGGTAGGTAAAGGACAGGATTATTCCTTCAAAAATAGCTGGGAGTTGGGAGGAATTATAACATCTGGCAACTATAAAAAGCTCCGTAGATTTCATGCCATTCAATTCCGCAAGTATTAATGAACGAGGAATGGTTTGTTCCGACGTTACCCCGCCCAACCCTCTCTATCCAAGCTTCGATATTGAATCGCTTCCGCCAAATGTTCGGGGCGAATATCTTCAACTCCGTCGAGGTCGGCGATAGTGCGCGAGACTTTTAAGATTCGGTCATAAGCGCGGGCAGAGAGGTTGAGTCTTTCCATGGCAGTCTTTAAAAGATTGGCACCAACCTGTGTGATCACACAAACTTCTTTGAGCAATTTGGAACCCATTTGCGCATTCGCATAAATACCCGGATGGTTCTCGAATCGTTTGGTTTGGATTTCACGGGCTTTAATGACTCTTGCGCGAATGGCATCGCTGTCTTCGGTGCGAGCACTCGCACTTACACCCGCCAATTCGTTGAACGAAACAGGCGTTACTTCCACATGCAGGTCGATCCGATCGAGGAGTGGCCCACTGATTTTATTGAGGTAACGCTGCACCATTTGTGGCGAACAGGTACATTCCTTTTCAGGATGATTGTAGTAACCGCAAGGGCATGGATTCATGGACGCTATGAGCATGAAAGATGCAGGGAAGTCGATACTCATCTTGGCGCGGGCTATGCTCACGCGGCGCTCTTCCATGGGTTGGCGCATCACTTCGAGAACTGTCCTTTTAAACT
>JBDTKK010000072.1:0-4953 GCA_039935335.1 Chitinophagaceae bacterium | reverse complement strand
ATCACTGTCTTTCCCAGCCTCGCCTCGGGCATATGACCCAAAAAGGTAGGCTCTAATCACGGGCTTGCCTACAAAATAGTCGGCAATCACTTTCTGTATTTCAGTCTTTGAAATCATCCTGCTGCATTTAATTCCTCCGCCCATTTATCCCTATCATCAGGGCTAAACTTCCAAGGTGCCATATTGTTTTCAATATTGCTAAACATGGCATTCCATTCGCCGGGCGCATTACTTTCTTCCATGATCAAATTTGCACGCAATTGGTTGATAATACTGAGCGGCTCAATACCCACAGGACAGGCTTCCACACAGGCATTGCAGGTGGTACAGGCGCGTAATTCTTCGGTGGTGATATAATCGTGCAGCAAGGATTTTCCATCTTCTTTCCAGTCCTTTTTTGCGTCCAGTTGTTTGCCCACTTCCTCGAGTCGGTCGCGGGTGTCCATCATGATTTTTCGGGGGGATAATTTCTTACCAGTAAGGTTGGCTGGACAAACTGCCGTACACCGTCCACACTCAGTACAGGAATAAGCATCGAGCAAATTTCTCCATCCCAAATCCTGCACATCCCTTGCTCCAAAACGAGGAGGTTCGGTAGGTTCATTTTCGCTGGGTGGCGGCGCGGCGGACGGATCTAGCATAATCAGCACTTCCTTCTGAATATCCGGCATGTTCCGCATTTCGCCTTGAGGATCGAGGCGAGTGTAATAGGCATTTGGAAACGCCAGTAGAATGTGGAAATGCTTTGAAAAAGGTAGGTAATTCAAGAAGGCCAAAATACCCAGGATGTGCCCCCACCAACAGATGTATTGGATGGTTGTAAGGGTAGAAATACTCAAACCGGCGAACATTGGCGCGATGAGGCTAGAGATAAGAAAACCGCCTGCTTCGCCTTCTTGCAATCGAATTGCGTGTTCAGCGGAATTCATCACGAGCAGCGCAAACATCAAGCCGATTTCTATGAAGAGTATGATGTTGGCATCTTGCTTTGGCCAGCCATCTAATTCGGGCATGGCGAGGCGACGAACTTTGATGATATTTCTGCGAATCAAAAAGACGGTGACAGCCACAAGCGTAAGGACTGCGAGGATTTCAAAGAAGCCTATAACGACATCGTAAAAGCCGCCAAGAATCGGTTCAAAAGTGTGATGTGGGCCACCATGAAAAAAGCCGTCTATCAGGATTTCCAACACCTCAATATTGATGAGTACGAAGCCGGCGTAAATGAAGAAGTGCATAATAGCCGGCAGCGGGCGTTTGAACATCTTTTTTTGTCCAAAAGCCAACAGAACAACATTCTTCCAGCGTTGGCCGGGGCGATCTTTGCGGTCACCTTCTGATTCGTCTTTTCCAAGTAGAATATTTCGCCGGATTCTACCCACATTTCTTGCAAAAAGAAAGATGGCAAAACCGGCGATGAGGATGAAGATTAGTTGTTGAAGTAGCTGCATGACCGCGCCATTATTGATGATGAGGCAAGATAGTATCCTTATGCTAAAAAAGCAGAGCGATGCTATAAAGCTGCAAAGGGACGTGTAAATTCGTGCACACCACACCAAATTTCTCCACAAGCATGCGTTTTATCCGCAAGAATTTTTTGCTTCTATTTCTGTTGTTTTTTGCAGTTTCTAATCAAGCTGTACACGCGGCTGATATTACCAGCGAAGGCAAGGCAGCGATGAAGCAAATGGAAGACACGCTTTGCTCCTACGCCGATTCGATGTATGCGGCTTTCCTGCCCGACATGCGCCCGATTTATAGTGAGCGCTTCGTGCGGCATTTGGTGCGTGCATTAAAAACACCGGACTCTTGGAGCTATGATTTTCCGGCACTTTCTAAGAAAATAAACATCCTTTATCCTGACGATAAAACCTTCCGGATTTTCAATTGGGAAATAGCTCCTGCGGATGGTGTACGCCGCTACTATGGCGCGATACAGCTTCCAGGGACTGAGCTAAAATTGTATGGCATGGTGGATCATTCTCAAGATATTGGGCGAAATGCAGAGGATACTATTTTGCGAAAAGGTGTGTGGTATGGTTGCCTTTATTATCGGATTCAAAAGACGAGCAATGAAGGTGAAGATTACTATACCCTCTTTGGTCTGAATGCATCTGACAGAACCAGTAATAAGAAGGTGCTTGACCCGCTCACATTTACTGATGCTGGGCCTGTGTTTGGTGCGCCCATCTTTGCGGTGAGTTCTCAAAACAAATCTGGGAGTCGCATTGACAGATTTGTTCTTGAGTTCAAAAAAGGAGTGCAGGTAGGTATGAATTGGGACACCGAGAAAGGTTGTATTTATTTCGACGATTTGGTATCTGCAGTGAATGATCCTGCGCGGAAATACACTTATGTGCCGAGCGGACAAATGAATGGATTTAGATGGGCAGATGGACAATGGAACTACATGAAAGACATCATTACGATTGTGCCTCGGAAAGACGGACAAGCACCAATTAATGAGGAGCAATAAAATCTGTGTCTTGCTTTGTACGATAGACCTTAATATTGCGCCTCGTTAGAGGGGTCCCGTAGCTCACGTGGATAGAGCGACAGCCTTCTAAGCTGTAGGTACTTGGTTCGAGTCCAAGCGGGATCACGGATAGTAAAACCCGCGCCAGGTGCGGGTTTTACTTTTAATCTTGCTTGAAAGATAACCATTAGAATTCACGCTGGAATCGCCGTTTACTATGGCTCGGGAATTTCAAGCCGCGCATCTCTATACATATACTGTGGCTCACGGAAGCAGAAAGAATTCAAATTGATTTGGGTAAATAATCTTTGGGGTAATGCAATCGCCACTCCGGTGAGTATTCCGTTTCCTCCATGGCATAAGCTAAATAGAGGTCTATAAACTTTTCCCTTTGTTTTAGTTTCCGAACCTCACTCATATTGTATCCCGCCATCTCTAAATAAAATCCAACGCTTTGAAAGTAAGGATAGATGTACCCAATATCATCAAGCATAGTAATCAGAGCACTCACTTCCAATTTCTCTCGTAGCGCAACATAAGCTCGAAATACTTCCTGAACCCCGCCAACATAAGAAGGGCGAACCGTAATGTCAATTAGCGTGCGTTCTATCGAGGTTACGGTCTTCCCTCCCAATTTGATTATACCAGCCCGATTGGTAAACATGCCATTCAAAGCCGTTATTTCTTTGCCTTGATATTCACATGTTGCATTTGATTGGCGCTGCTGCTTTCCGAATGCAATATCAACATGTTCTTGCTCAAGCTCCCTTGTACTTATGCTCTGATTCTTTGGGCTTTGCTCAGAACTAATAAAGATTGTGTTTGGGCTTTTATCTTTAATACCGTGTAAGAATAGAGCTGAGGCGTGCGACAAATATGCTTGCGGTAAAAGACTTAGTGCAACGTCATAGATGTCTGCTTTCTTCGTCCAGAATCTTATTCTATCTGGAACCCATTTTCTGAATCGAAATTTATTAGCCGATAAAATTCCTGAGTTGGTTAATTGTTCTGCAAACACTTCAATTGTTATGGATGCTGACAATTGCCAATACGGTCCATAATCTTGGAGAATCAATAAAAGATCTTCTAAAGAAAATACCTTTTGTTGTGTGGCTTTGAAAAAGGCCTTGATTCTACCTTGAGCCTTTATAAAACCAGAAATTGGTAGGATTGTTTGCAAGAGTAGTTATACAAACTTACTTTGGTGAAATTAGTTAGTCAATCTGCAACGATTTAACATCGCACGCGCAATCTTCGCTTTACCAAAGGATATATCCTTTGGTAAAGGGAAGATATAGACTTTGGCCGACATTCCCAAATTTTCGGTTTATGATAATCTTGTTGTCCCGTTTTTGATGTAAATTTGGGACAATTAAAGCTATCTGATGGAAGAGAAATCTGTTGAAAACAAGCTACTTGACTTTATCTACAGCAAGCAAAGAGGGAAAACCTATAATGCATCTGATTTTTCTTATATGGGCGCTGACGAAGCCGTGAGAAAAGCACTTCAGCGTTTGGAAAAGCAAGGAAAATTAATCAGAATCAGCCCTGGCTTATATCTATTTCCTAAAACGGACCCCTTGCTTGGCATTATGTATCCGTCTTTAGCAGAAATAGCAACCGACATCGCACGCAAAGAAAAGCTTCGGATTATTCCTACCGGCGACCAAGCACTCCTGCAACTTGGATTATCCACGCAAGTACCCATGAAATCCATTTACCTTACGGACGGAGGGCCGAGAAATTTCAAGATAGGAAATCGGGTATTAGTTTTTAAACCGACCACTCCGAAAAATCTATCCTTACAAGGCAAGATAAGCGGACTCATCATTCAGGCGTTGAAGACTTTAGGAAAGGACAGGATTACTGAAGAGATTCGCAGTAAAATAAGAACACTGCTAGCGGCAGAGAATCCGATTATAGCTGAATCTGACGCTACGCTTGCTCCTGCATGGATTAGGACGATTATCATGAACATCATCAAAAGCAATTAATATCCTAAAACTATGGTATCCTGGATAAAAATGCGGAACGTGCAAAAGAGGGCAATACTTGCTCAGGTCTCTAATCTAAAAGAAGGAATAAGCGAACAAGCTGTGGAAAAGGATGCTTGGGTAACCTTGGTTTTAGAAGCATTATTCAAGCTTCCTGAAGTCGGAGAACACCTTGTTTTTAAAGGAGGAACTTCCTTAAGCAAGGGGTACAATCTCATCGGCAGGTTCTCCGAAGATATAGACTTCGCAATCGATAGGAGCTTACTTGGCTTTCCGCAAAGTAATCTAAGCGGTCAGCAGATTCGTAATCTTAAAAGGGCTTCTGCTACATTCATGAAAGACAAATTAGCACCTCTATTAAGAGAACAGCTATTGGCATTTGGCCTATCCAATAAAGATTTTAAGGTGAGTTGTAAAGAAACCGAGCAATCAGACCTTGATCCGTTGCCTTTATACGTTGAATACCGGCCAGTTTCAGGTGTG
>JBDTKK010000071.1:0-6724 GCA_039935335.1 Chitinophagaceae bacterium | reverse complement strand
AAAATGCGTGTTGAAGAGCAAACCTTGAGCACTCAATTCGAACTGCGTTGCATGTTCTGGCAGCAAAGAATCATTGCTCACATTCAAGCCGCTGATGAAAGATGAAGATGCCGTTGGTGCATTAAAGCCCTGACTATAACTAAACTGGAAAATCTGATTCTTCCAAAGCTTTTGCAAGGCAAGATGCGGGTTGTAAGAAGTCTCATAACGCTTATCAAAGCTTTGATCCACATGCCCTGGAATCAAGCCGGGCAAGGCATACAAGTCCTCCCGATTATAGTGTACAAGGTTTGCACTCACACCAGCTACCAAGGTTATTTGCCAAGGCTTATAAGTGAAGCGATCTATAGCAAAATACGAATTTTGGCGACTAATGTATTTGAGGCTGGAACCGCCGCTGGCAACTGGCGTCACCTGCAATGGCGTATCGATACTTCCCGTGAACCTTGCGCTAGTAGCGGCTGTCCGACTTTCCTGTAATTCCGTTCCCACTTCCAAACGATTCGAGAAATCATGGCTCAAATCATTCTTTAAATAAAACGCAGAGCGCAAGCCGAAGTTGGCATTCGTACTATTGCCATAAGCTCCGGCAGAGACGTTTTTGTAATCTGAATTAGAGTAGAAAAGGCTCGTATAGTTGCCAAAGTTGTTGGTGATTTGATATTGATGACTTACTCCAAACCGGGTAGTCAGAAATTCATTTCCGGCATTCTTTCGAATATAAGCAGCATTTCCAGGGTCGCGTCCTGCATAATAATCAGCATAAGAGATTTGCCCCGATACCTGGTCGTTGGAATAATTGTGCGACAGGTAGTAAGAAAGCTTTTGCTTTTTATTCAGTTTAAAGTCGCCAAAAGAAGTAAAAAAGTTCTTCAAGCTCGCGCCATGCGGACGATAGCCATCGCTTTGGAGATGACTGTAGTTGGCCGTTATAGAAGAATTGGAATCCACCATATCCACCCTCGTATGCGATTGAAATAAGTTGTAAGAACCCGTGATCATTTGCTCACCAACAGTCACACCTTTCCGCGCTTCTCCTTGAAGATAAAAACGAGCCACACCACCCACGCCTGTACCATATTCTGTAGCGGCTGGGCCTTTGATTATTTCTATATTATTGACTAGTGAAAAGTCGATATCGTCCAGAACTGTTACACCTTCAGCAGTCGTAAGAGGGATGCCGTTGTAGTAAGCTTTGATGCCCCAGTTATTGAACTTTTGGTCGTTGCCATACCCGCGAATCACGATTCTTTGTCCGCCGAGCTGGGTGCGTTTATCTACCTGCACGCCTGCTACTGTTCCGAGCGTTTGCTCAATGAAAGCAGGGTCGTTTCGCTTCAATTCTGGTTCTGTGAGGACTTCCGTTGTCTGTGCATGATGAAGGAATTCAAGACGTTCTTTGTGTGTTTTTTTGCGCCCTTTCACCTGCACGCCTTCCAGCGATTGTGGTGCTTGGGCATTGCCTGCAAAGCAAATCAGTATTGCTAAAGACAGAGTAATTATTCGTTTCATTATTTGATTGTTTCTTTATGTAAAATGTATTAGTTTAGGAACGAACTTTTGATTCATTCCGATGGATATTTTTGATTCTATCTATTGGGGCGTGTCCCGTCTCGGCTCATCCGAGGTCGGAAAGGTTTATCCCGGCTCAGCCGGGAGCTTTACGCGTCAATCTTTTCACCCTAACGGGATGAAAAGGGTTTACGCTGCAATCCCTCACGCGGAAACCCTAAAGTTGTAGCAATTCCTCACTGAATAGAAGAAATGCCGCATCGAGTTGCTTGTTGCGAAGGAAATGAAAAAAGTCGCCCGTTTATTAGGCGTTGTGTTCCGGAGGAACACTTGGTGTCGTAGTATATCCAGAGCGGATTTGCGCTGGGTTTTGACTCCAATAAGATTTTTTGTTTGCTGCACTGAAATCCTGAAATCGCGTCAATATCGACAAGGAATTTTCAGCTTTGAACCAATCAAAAGTTAAGTAAGTATTGCGTTGCTGAAGTCTGCTATCGGCGTTATGCGCAGGACTCATACCGGTTTCGTTGCAACGTTCTTCTAAGTGCGATTCCAATTTATCCTGCACACAATGAAAATGACGTTCGCCATTGGCAGTAATGGTCACTTTTGCCACATCATACATCGCACCATTCAGTCGGAATTCATCGGCATGTTCCCAAATTGCATTTTTCAAATCCGCTTCTGAAAAGACAATTTTATTTTCCTGCCTTTTGAGCTTTTCATGCATTACTGAGCGTGCAATCTTTTTCAGCCCATACCGCATTGGCAATACAGATGCCAGCAGTACAATAAGCAGCAATAAGAATATTGACGTAAGTTTTTTCAAAAAATAAAATCAAGTCCAAAGGACAAAACGATGCGCTAAACTACTTCAGTAAATCCGCAAGCTTCGCTTCCAATGCTGGGCCACGCAAATCACGCGCAATTATCTTCCCTTCTTTATCAAGCAAGAAATTGGATGGAATGCTTTCTACACCATAATCACGAGCGGGAACACTTTCCCATTTCTTCAAATCGCTCACTTGTGTCCAGGCTAATCCATCCGCAGCAATCGCTTGTTTCCACTTCGCAGCATCGCCATCCAAAGACACACCGAAAATGGTAAAATCTTTGTCCTTAAACTTGTTGTAAGCCGCTACTACATTGGGGTTTTCGGCACGACAAGGGCCGCACCAAGATGCCCAAAAATCGACGAGTACATACTTCCCTTTCAAGGAAGAAAGTGAAATGACTTGCCCTTCTGGATTAGGTTGGGTAATTGCAGGCGCAAGCGCTCCGATTACAGGGCCGCCGGTAAACTGTTGCTGATCCTGACCCCCATTTTGCGCAGCTATGCTTTTATGCCAATAATCGGCAAACGCTATTGCATCAGGCGAATTATTGAAGCGACGAGGAAGGGTTTGTAAAAAGGTTTCAATGTACTGCTGTTCCGAAGCAGGGTTTAAAATGCGCACAGCAAAAAGCGCGTTGGGTAAATTGCTTACAGTGTCTGCATAATGCTCAATGTATTTCGTGAGGCTGGCTGTTGCGTTAGTCTGGTCTTGCACCGCTTTTTGAATCATAGAATCCTTGCCTTGTTCGTGCAGTTGCTTAATCACTTCGTCCAGCGTGCGTACGTCGCGAATATGGCTGTTTACTACACCCAAAAAGTTCTGGATACTTTGGGATGGCGCCGAACCTGCAACACCATAATTGCTGATGTCCTTAAAGTCGCCAGTCAGTTTCACGTTGCCTTTGTCCAGCGAGAGAATGATGTACCCGCCACGCTCGAAAATGAGTTGATAAATGCCCGGGCGGTCGGCTGTACCTTTCAGCTCAAAGCTGCCATCAGCCTTACTTTGGACGCTATCCAAGGCTATCAATTTATCATCCACTGTCAGTTCTTGAAGCTTCACTTTCTGCTCGGGCATATTGGTAAAGCTTCCGATAATCGTAAACTTATTATTGCTACAAGAAGAGAGTAAAAAAAGAAGTGCCGCAAGCGGTAAAAGACTACGAAAGCGCATAGAAAATACTTTTGGTTTTAGCGGCTGCAAAAGTAGGGACTATTCCTTTTGCGAAGAATTCAACATTCAAAATTAAAAATGCAAAAAGGTGGTTAGGTTATTAATGAATCCTAAGCTCTTAAATCATCCGAAATCGGCCAGAAACAGGCGCAACCATCAGGCGTTTTTTTTGACTTTTGACTTTTTCCTTTTTAATTAATCAGACAAACCCCTGACACGCGACCTACTATTTTTGCAGGGTGCTACGTCAGCTATATTCTCTATCGTTTATCCTTGTTTCGCTTCTGCTTTTAGCATCTTGCGAAAAGAAGGAATCCATCTTAGTCCTTCCGCCGCCCGGCACTGCCAGCCACGCCTCTGTAGCTATGGGCGAGAATTATGACAGCCAGATTTTCTTCGATTTGGAATCAGGGCAGCAAGTCTTTGTGTCCAATCCTGCGTCTTGGGATTTGGCGGTGGAAAGCAGTGCAAGCGGTAAACATATTTTCATCAACGACGGTGAAAATGCGTTTGTGTACAACACGCACGAAACCAGTATGGATGCAGTAATCAAACTGCCTGCAAACCTTACTTCAAGCGGAGTTGGCTGGGCCTATGATGCTTCCTGCGGATTGCCAGACAGCACCGGAATTGGAGATTGGTTCAATGCCGACGGCAGTTCCAAAAAAGAGGTTTATATCCTCCAATTGGCCAACGGGGAATTGAAGAAAATGCGGATTCTGGCGGCTTCTGATAAATGCTATACCATTGAATGGTCTTCCTTGCAATCCAAAGACAGTAGCACTCAAGCTACCGTCGTTAAGGATGATAATTTCGGTCGCAACTATTTCTCGTTTACAAGCGGTGCAGTCAGCCCCGACCCGCCCAAAGGCACTTGGGATATCGTCTTTACACGCTATCGATACATTTACCGCAACTACCCAACCGAAGGTTTGAACTTTCCCTACAATGTAAGCGGAGTGCTTCTTAATACTGAAAATACCAGCGCTTCTGCAGATAGCACCACGCCCTTTAGCGCCATCAATTTGACGCTGGCTCAATCAGTTCCTACCTCCAACTTCCGCGATGTGATTGGCTATGATTGGAAAGGTTATGGCCTGTTCACCACCTCGCTCTATACGGTTAATCCAGCAAAATGCTACATCATCCACACCCGCAAAGGGCAGATTTATAAACTGCATTTCCTGAGTTTTTATAATAGCGGCGGCGTAAAGGGCTATCCACTTTTTGAGTTTGAAAGATTGCTTTAGTTTTTAGTAGGGAGTTTTTAATAGAGAGTAGATAGATGGGCTTTTTAGGTTCAAGTCTATAATTCCTTGCAGGGCAAGATTCCTTTTGGCCAATCTTCAAATCTTCAAATCTTCAAATCGACTCATCTGCTTCAAAAACCGCTCATACTGCTCCCTCCAGCCAATCCACTCCTTATCCGTACCCAGCGAAAAATTGTGCATAACGGTTATTAATTCGCCATTGACAGCTTTCAATTTTTCAGCCATCAAGCGCAATCTTTCAAAAGCTTCCTCCGCCGAAAGCACAAGGTGATAATGCGCCGCTGTATCCATGAAGACGAAAGGATGAATACGCAAATTGCTCGTTTCTTCTTTCGATAAATCATACCAAAGAAAGGAAGAACCTGTGCCTGCCCTGAACCCAAGTTGATTGGGATAGCCCATAGAATAATCCTCCTGGATATCGCTCTGGATAAGCCTTTGGTAAGTTTTCGGAAAGCGCAATCGGATAAAATGCTGCCGTGAAATGCGGACAGGTTTTCTTAAAATACGCTCCATCATTTTTTTCTCTTCTTCCAATAATGCCGGCTTTTCCGAAGAATAATAAGAAGGATGAATGCCCGTTTTTGCGCCTTCGGCAAATGCTCGGATAAGCTCTATCATCTGCCGATTTTGCGGTGAAATGTTTTTATCGAATCGACTTGGTTTCAGTGCAGCGAGATAAAACCAAATGGGCTGAATATTGTTGCTAAAATGCAGCGAGGCTAACCACGTAAAGGCATTATAAGGGTCGTCCTCCTTGCCGCGAAGCACACGCATTCGAGTAGAGAAATCCGAAATTTTTCCAGAGGATATTTCTCGTAAAGCGCCGCCCAGCCAACGTTTCCAGCCCTTGTGTTTAAAGCTCCAGGCAATATCTATATCGTAACTTGGCTGGTAGGAAAACGCTTTCACCGGAATCTCGGCCTTCCAGATGTCTTCCAAAAAAAGCCGAAATGCTTCCACCCATTCATCTACGATTGGCCGTTCCAAAACCCCATTCTTGAAAAGCAAGCTTGCTTCCGCAGGAAATCGTCCATGTTCATCAGGCTCAAAACCTTGATACTCTTCATAGCGACTCAACAAGAAAAATATTCCCGCAAGCATATCAAATTGAATATCGCAGGGACTTGAGCTATCGTGAAAAAGCGTGAATAATCCCTGCCATTCTTCGCATCGAATTTCTTGATCGGAAATCGCCGTTTCTTCTAAAAACCCTGAGGCATGAACGGATGCTGCATTTTCCAAAAATCCGTAGGAAATGCAATGCGGATGCGCAGCCGCCTCGGCTTTATTCTGCGTAAAGGAATAGCTAAGTTGAAGCCTTTCCTTGAGCAACCAATCGAGCACAAAATGCAAACGTAGGCTAAGGGTTTCTGCAAAGACTAAAACGCTGGGAGTGGCCACTATCGCTGCTTTTGGCGTTCTTTCCATAGTTGTTGGAAGGCACGTGGTGCAAATTCCGTCCCGCCCCGGCGATGCAACCAAGTAGCACCAAACAACCGATTGAGCATCATGTTTTTCATGCCCGAGCCTACGCTGTTCATCAACCTTCGGCTTAGCATGCCCCGCCGCCAAATGCGCCAGGCAAAGCCTTCACTTCGGCTATTCATTTTCTCTTCCACTGAGATTGTTCTATTAATCAACAGCATCCCGTGAATATTGATTTTTACAGGGCAGGCTGCCGTACAAGCACCACAGAGCGAGGACGCATAACTGAGGTGTTGGTTCTCTTCGAAGGAAGTCAAATGTGGAGTAATAACCGAGCCAATTGGGCCGCTGTAAGTGGTGCCATAGGCATGTCCGCCTATATTTTTATAAACAGGACAAGCATTGAGGCATGCACCGCAGCGAATGCAATAAAGTGCTTCACGGACGTCTGGACGTTGGTAAAGATTAGTGCGGCCATTATCTAGCAAGATGACGTACATCTCT
>JBDTKK010000070.1:0-5546 GCA_039935335.1 Chitinophagaceae bacterium | reverse complement strand
AGGTAGTGTAAGGCAGCAACAAAAAACAAAAATCAATACCGAACGGAGCATAAAAGCAAAACGATTCAAGGGGCGCAAAAATAGGCCAATGGCGTTGCGAAATGTGTTATGATTTAAGGCTGAAATTAAACCTTGATAAAGCCAATGATTAAAGAAGCTGCTTCTCGGAACAGAAAAAGTATTTCTACAGAAATATTTCATCTGGAGGCAAGAAGTTGAAATCCTTACACAATTCAATCTACTAGGACATTTTTGTGGATAAAAGATTTTGGACTGGAGTTTAAACCACCTACATTTGCCAGATAATGTCAAGACAAAAAAATGTCAAACATCTTTGGCAATAGACTAAAAGAACTCCGGGATGCAAAACAAATCCCGCAAAGGCAGTTGGCTTCATTTTTGGAAATCGACACCGCGACTTATTGCAAAATCGAGAAAGGCGATCGACGAGCAAAACGAGAACAAGTCATCAAACTTGCTGGTGTTTTAAAGACTAAACCGAAGGAACTCTTAATGCTTTGGTCGGCAGATAAAGTTTATGACATCATCGCCGAAGAAGCAGAGGCCGTACAAATCCTAAATGTAGTTGCAGAAAATATTGTTATTTACAAAAAAGAGAAACGATGAAGCCACTTATCAAATACAGAGGGGGGAAAACGAAAGAAATACCACATTTGGAAAGGCATATTCCTAAGTTTAGCGGTAGGTATATTGAACCTTTTTTCGGGGGTGGTGCAATGTTCTTTTATTTAGAGCCTCAAAAAGCTATCATTAACGACATCAATTCTAAACTGATGTCGTTTTATACCGGTGTAAAATTTAATCTCGATAGGTTGCAAGTCGAGTTATCTGAAATTGAAAAGACTTATCGAATAAACAGAACGAAGTTTGAGAATCTAAAGGCTCAAACACCTAACGAAAGGGTTGAAGATGAAAACGAACGTCTTTACTATCAATTGAGGGACATGTTTAATGATTTAACGGAAAAAAGGTATTCAGACGCGTTACTCTACTTTTTTATCAACAAGACAGCATATTCGGGGATGATACGTTATAATTCTAAAGGCGAGTTTAATGTGCCGTATGGGCGATATCCGAATCTAAATACTTCACTGGTTACAATTGCACATAGCCGTCTTTTGGCCAACACAGAAATTCACAACCTTGATTATAAAGACATCTTTGAGATAGCAGCACCTGACGATTTTATGTTCTTAGACCCTCCATATGATTGTGTCTTTTCGGACTATGGCAATGCTGAACACAAAGATGGATTTAATGAGCAAAACCACATTGGCTTAGCTAATCATTTCCGGCAGCTTAGTTGCAAATCACTAATGGTAATAGGTAGAACACCACTAACCGAAAAGCTTTATGGAGACATGATTGTAGATGAATACGGCAAATCTTATTCGGTCAATATCCGAAACAGATTCAAGGCTTCAGCATCACATATTCTAATCTCAAATTATGGCAACATAGCTAAAGAGAAATTTCCAGAATTAGTATTGGAATTCGAACAATAAGCAGTACTATCGCCCATTATGGCAAGAATTGATAGTAAAGTTGTTTTCGTTACAACATCTCCGAGAACTCCTGCAAAAATGATTCCTGAAATTGAGTTGCTTTACACTCATTTTTCGGGTAGACTATGGAATACTGAGTCGCAAATTGCCTTTATGGAATTGCTGAAAGAAGAAAATTTTTTCAAGGGAGAAGGAGCAAACGACCCTGCATTTAGCGCAAGAGATAGGGTAAACCGAGCACCAAAATCACTTGGCTTTGTAACCCTTTCACCCACTATCAATTTAACTCCAGCAGGTTTGGAATTAGTGAGTTCCAAGAGAAAGGATGAGATATTTTTGAGGCAATTGCTCAAATTCCAAGTTCCGTCGCCCTACCACAAACCTTCTGCAACAGCCGCAGAATTTTGGGTGAAACCTTATCTTGAATTATTCCGATTAGTCCGTCATTTCGGTTCATTAAAATTTGATGAACTGCTGATGTTTGGTTTGCAATTGGTGGACTTTAGAAAGTCCGAAACTATTATCTCAAAAATTGATGATTTTAGAGTCTCGAAAGCTAAAAACAAAGGAAATTATAAAGAGTTCCGTACCGCATATTTCGAGCATGAGCTAAGGGGAATTTATGCAATCGACATAAGCTCTGGAAGTACTAAAACGAGGGAAACAAATGATGCCTCCATTGGTAAGTTTTTGAAAACAAAAGCCGGCAACATGCGGGATTATGCCGATGCTTGTTATCGATATTTGAGAGCTACTGGCTTGGTAAATATATCACACATTGGTAAATCGATTTCAATCGTTCTGGAAAAAATTCCAGAGGTAGATTATTTCCTTGAACACACCGATAGAGAGCCGTGTTTTATTGACAATGAAAGGTCGTACGTTGCTTATCTCGGAAACGCCGAAATACCCACTCTTTTAACAGATGACAAGGAATTGTTGGAGAGAAAAATCAAAAAGGAATTCCCGAAAATTAAAGTATCCAAAAACCTAACAATTCTTCAACTAAAAGAATTATTCGCGGAGGAATCAGAGAACCGAAAAAAGCAAATTATAATCGCACAAGTTGCTGCAATTAAGGATTATCGCTTGTTTGATGATATCAATTCTACATTTACCCAAATTCTCGATAATTCGCTTTACGACACACCTTTAATGTTGGAATGGAATGTTTGGCGAGCTATGACGATGTTGGACGGCGGCGAAATTAACGCCAATCTAAAGTTTGACGACTTTGGAGAACCAATGTCAACTGCCCAAGGGAATATGGCGGACATTGTTTGTGACTATGGCAACTTCGGCCTTACGGTAGAAGTAACTATGCAAAGTGGACAACGACAATACGAAACCGAGGCAGAACCAGTTGCACGCCATCTTGCCAAAACAAAACTAGCAAAACAAAAACCCACCTACTGCTTATTCATAGCTCCGAAAATAAACGAAGCATGCATAGCTCATTTTTACGCGCTACACAAAACGAACATCAGTTATTATGGAGGAACTTCTACAATCGTACCAATACCATTAAGTGTGTTTATAAAGATGATTGAAGATGCTCATAAAGCAAATTATATTCCAGAGCCTCGACACGTTCAGCAATTCTTCGAACGGGCACATGAGTTAGTAATTTTAACTAACGATGAGGCGGAATGGTATACCGAAATAACACGGGAAGCCCTCAACTGGTTGCAAGAGTTATGAGCTATTGTTTAGAGCTTGATTTTAGAATTTGTCTAAGAAAATGCATTGTTCAATAAAGATTGTCGCCTGAAAAGAATTAAAAGTGAATTCTTTGAAAATCAGACCTATCTCTCTTTATATATATCGTAGCTAGCCGCATCCGATATCTTCTTTCAATAAAACAAAAGCAAAGCTGCACAGTACATTCGCACAAACCTTTTTCAAATGATGTCTATGCTTCGTCTTTCCTTCTTTAAGGCCGCCATCGCGGCTTTATTGGTTTTCCTATGCCTCCCCGCATTTGCACAAGACCTCAATAATATCCTTCCTTCCGACCCGAACGTGGTGAAAGGGAAACTTCAAAACGGCCTTACCTACTACATCCGTACGAACAAAAAGCCAAGCAATAAAGTAGAACTCCGCTTGGTGGTCAAAGCCGGCTCCATCCTTGAAGACAACGACCAGCAGGGGCTTGCGCACTTTATGGAGCACATGAATTTCAATGGTCTCAAGCATTTTGAGAAGAATGAACTCGTCAGCTATTTGCAAAGTATCGGTGTGCAATTTGGTGCCGACCTCAACGCCTATACTTCCTTCGATGAAACTGTTTTCATCCTGCCCATTCCAACCGACAAACCTGGTAATCTCGAAAAGGGATTTCAAATCGTTGAAGATTGGTCGCACAATGCGCTGCTCACGGATAAAGACATCAACGAAGAACGCCCAGTAGTGTTGGAGGAAAGTCGCTTGGGTAAAGGTGCCAACGACAGAATGCTGAAGAAATACTTCCCGAAGTACGCTTCTGGGACGAAGTATGCAGAAAGACTTCCTATCGGTAAAGACGAGATTCTGAAAACCTTCAAACCGGAAGCTATCCGTCGCTTTTATAAAGATTGGTATCGCCCCGATTTGCAAGCCGTAATAGTGGTTGGCGATATCGATACAGCTACTGCTTTAAAGATGATTAAGCAACATTTTGCAGAATATACTAACCCTGCAAATGAGCGCCCAAGAACCTACATCGTGCCCCAGCCGCGTACAAAACCTGATGCCATGGTGGTGAGCGATAAAGAAGCGGTGAGCCCACAATTGAGCATCATTTTCCCACTCACCAAAGAGAAAGAAGACATTACCCTTGGCGACTATCGCGAAACACTGGTGCGCAACCTTACTCTATTAATGATGAACCAACGTTTGCAGGATTTAGCACAAAGCGCCACGCCTCCTTTCCCTTATGCAAGTGTCGGTTTTGACAATCTGATTCATGGCTACGAAAGCTTTACGGCTTCTACCGCATTCAGTAAAGATGGACTTGAAAAACCAATGATGGCTTTGACCGCAGAGTTGCTGCGGGCGCGGGATTACGGCTTTAACGATGGCGAATTGAAGCGTGCAAAAAGCGACATGATGGCGGGTATGGACAAGATTTACAACGAAAGAAAAACGACCAACTCCAGCCAATATGTGGATGAGTATATCCGCAATTTCCTTACCGGAGAAACAATGCCCGGACTCGACAATGAATACAGCTATTACAAAGAATTGCTCCCAGGTATTTCATTGAGCGACGTGGCCACCATGCCTAAAAAATGGATGAGCAGTCTCGCTACTTTTTCACTCATCACTGCGCCTCAAAAAGCCGACTTGAAGCTCCCAAGCGATGCGGCACTATTGGCTTTGACACAAAAAGGACTTGCACAAAAAGTAGAAGCACAAAAGGAAACTATAGTTGCTTCTTCTCTCTTGAAAACGATTCCGCAACCCGGGAAGGTGACGGCGCAAACACAAGATAAAGAACTCGATGCCACCACTTATACCCTGAGCAATGGTGTGAAAGTGACTATCAAAACAACTGATTTTAAGAGCGATGAAATATCCTTGAAAGGCTTGAAAAAAGGCGGTACTGGCAACTATGGTTTGGCCGATAAAAGCAATGCCCAATATGCAGTATCCAGTGCTGTGAATATGGGTTTTGGCGATTTTACACCTACGCAGATAGACCAAGTAATGAGTGGCAAAGTGGCTTCTGTAAAAATGGGTATGACCGACATCGAAGACCAGGTTTCGGGCGGTAGCAATGTGAAGGATTTTGAGAGCATGCTCCAGCTTATGTTCCTCCGCATGACCGCTCCGCGCAAAGACGAAGAACTGTTTGATGCTTATAAAATGAAGCAAAAACAACAACTTCAATTCCTCGCGGCTTCGCCACAAATATTCTTTGTGGACAGCGTGTATAAAGTGCTCTACCAACACAACCCTCTTGCACCGTCTCCTGTGCCGCAGGCCAAAGATTTTGATGCTATTAATCTCGACCGCGCTTTGGAAATTTATCATTCAGAG
>JBDTKK010000069.1:0-9272 GCA_039935335.1 Chitinophagaceae bacterium | reverse complement strand
ATACGCAAATCAAGAAGGAAAAGAAGTTTGTGAAGCTTGGGATTTCCCCTTTTGGCGTATGGCGCAACAGTAGTAAAGACCCTGAAGGTTCCGTGACGCGCGGCGGACAAACCAACTACGACGACCTTTTTGCCGATGTGCGTTTGTGGATGCAAAAGGGTTGGATCGATTATCTGCTACCGCAGCTTTATTGGGAGCATGGGCATCGACTTGTAGCGTTCGAGACTTTGATGCCTTGGTGGCGCGATCATGCCTATGGACGACAAGTGTATTTCGGTCTTGGCTTGTACCGAATGTTGGGTATGCCTTCCGGCAAATGGGCCGGTACGCACGAGTTGCTTTCGCAAATCAATGATATCCGCAAAGAAGCGCCGGAAACGGGTTACGCATTATACAGCCTTTCTAATCTTGGGAAAATTATAGCGCCAATAGAGGATAGTTTAGAAGCTTATGGCAAGACGATTGCCTTAGTGCCCACTATGAAATGGTTGGACAGTATTCCACCGATTGCGCCGGTGATAAAAGGGACGATGACGGCCTCGGGATTGCTCTTACAATGGTCTCATCTTAACCCTGACCACGAAAAAATGCGTTACGTTGTTTACCAGTTTACGCCCGGTAAAAAACCGGACTTAAATGATGCAACTGCCATTCTAGCCATCACAGACAATCAGCAATATGTTATTGCCAAAGGCGAGTTGGACAATCGGTATGTGGTAACGGCAATTGACCGGCTTTGGAATGAAAGTGCGGGGAGTAATGTGTTGGGAGGGTTGCGGTAAGTTGAAGATTGTGTTTCCACAAACTATTACAGGAATTACTTGTCCTTAGTCATCTTCTCCTCGGTTCGTGTCTCCACGACCCGAAATCTCCTCCGTTGTTCGTTAGGTATCGAAACACTACAAAAACTACTTATCCTTGGTCATTTTATACCGATAACTTTTACCTTCCCAAAATAATTTCAAAAAATAATTTCCTGGAGGAAACCTGGATACATCACCATTATATGTATTCCCCTGAAAACTCCCCTTGTCAATCACTTGACCATCCAAAGAATACCATTCATAATTTACCAAAGCATCATTGCCAGCTATCGAGATTTTGTATCTACCGCCAGTAGGGTTGGGACTAACAACTGGAATTTCATCTATATTGTTGGAAGCACTATTTTTTATCATTTTAGCATTGGGAGGATTGCCGATAACAATTCCACCCGTATCAAAAGTTTTGCAGCCGGGATAGCGGGATATTCTGTTGCCCGCAGCATCGTAGTCAAACCAAATGCCGCAATAGGTGATTGTTTGGGCGTTCAAAACTTTTGTAAAAGTACCGAGCAAAAGGAGGCTGAAAAAAAGTGCTTTTGACATGATTATTTGTTTTAAAGGTTTATGTTGCAAGAAATTTGAATACCGTAACTAAGCAATTGGGTAGCTCCGCGCTCACCAGCTATACCCGTTGGAACGCCGGCAAGTCCTTTATATACAAATGCATCCCAAAAGATATAAGTGCCCAAACCAACACCGTTCTTTGACTTCATGGCTCTTTTATCCTCAATGTCATCTACAAAGCTCTTAGCTATTTGCAGCTTAGCGGAAAAAGCTAAGTTCTTATTGTAAGTATATTTTGCCCCGAATGCGCCCAAGGCACCCCAATCCCATTTTTTATAAAGCCCGTGGTCTAACTTGATTTTCCCTCCACCTTCTACATAATAATCATTATGGTAAGTGACATCATAGGCATCCTGTATCCTTGCGTTTTCTTTATAATCAATTAAGGCTGCGCCATATAAACCGCCATCTATAAAAAACTGAAATTTTGCAAGTTTCCCAATTGCTAATCGGGCAGTTAAAGGAAGATTTAAGTAATTCAAATTGCTGAATGCGGTCCCATGAACGTCTATTCTACCGGGCACGTGTATAGTTGATGTATAATCCACATGATACCGACTATAGTTCAAGCCGAACGAAAACCCTTCAAAGCCAAACTTCCGATTTTTGTAATACCCTGCGCCGATACCTCCGCCAAGCGTAGGCGTAGATTTGTTGGTTGCAATTACTGGCGGATTGCTCGGATTGTAGGTTGAATGATTTGTTAACTTAGCTTCATCGCCCCTAAGTTGGAATTCCAGTTCCCAATGGCCTTGAGCCTGTAAGGATAACTGTGCCAGCAACAATACAATAATTATACTATTTAGCTTTCTCATGTTTCGCAGTATTAAAGGTGTAAGTGAATGCCAACGTTACGCCGGGCACTATTAATCTCGTGTTTTCGCGGGAGGAAAAATTGCTGCTATTGTTTATATAGCCTTTAGGCGCATAATAATCCCAAAAATCATACAATTGACCCGGCGTGCTGGTTGTAGTCGCTCCTTTTTCCTCTATATCTTTTTGCAAGCTGAACGCAAACTGTGCTTTGAGCGACATTCCAAAAGCTCTTGTTAAGTCCCTTTTGACGCCAAGTGCGGCCAACAAACCCCAGTCGTACTTTTTGTATATCCAATAGTTTAACCGAGTACTTACATCTGGATTGCCCAACATGCTCACATGGTTTGTTGCATCGTTATTGTGGATACTCGCTTCATCGTAGCCGGTTACATCGTTTTTAGTATAGGCATGCTCCTTATAATCTTGAAGGATAGCAAAATTGCCCCCAAGCTCTGCGAACATTTGATAGCTTTTCCAGAGCTTACCCAACCCAACTCGGGCAGTTACGGGAAAAGACAAATAGCTAAGTTCTGACGATGCATTACCTTTTGTGTAGTTGATATCGGCATCAAAAGTTTGCAGATAATGATTGTAGCCCACACCGAGCGATATACCTTGAAAGCCTTTTGCTCGCTCTTGATAATAGCCAATATTAAGGTTATAATTTGGAGTGAAATTCCAATGACTTGTGGTTGTCCCCGTGGCATAGGGTGGCAAGTTTCTGTCCGCGTGGTTCACTAAGCGGGCGGATACGACTGAAACTCCAGCCGTTGCGCTGAAGTGGTATTGGGCGTGGAGGGGACAATAAGCTAATAAAAGAGTGCTTAGCGCAAAGCCATTCACTATAACCGATTTAAGTAAATTCATTTTTTATATTCTTTTTATATTCGTCAAATATGCCTTTATATTCAGAATTATCTTCTAATAATTCTCCGTAAAAATACTTATTTTCTACTATTTCTCTAATTCCAATGTCAATCGCTTTGACGTTATCGTCGTAATCGTCCAAATTTTCTCTGGCTATCCAGAAACTTGACAATCGTCCATCAATAATTTCAAAAAGCGCTGATGGATAGTACATTGGATATATCATCTGATTATCTTGAATCAAATACCATAAATGCCTTTTAATTGTGTTGATTCCATATACGACAAATTGCTTACCGACTTCTAATTCTTCTATTTTTGTTTCGGCGGAAAAACCATGCAATCCCCCATATACTGAAGTAGGTATTTTGTCAAAGCAACTAAATCTGAATTTAATTTTCATATTATATATAGATGCGCAAATGCGCTATATTTTTACCGTATAATTCAACCTATATAAACTACCATATTGAGTCCAATAGTGTTTTATCCAACACTGCTTGTAAAATAGTTCTATACCTGGCATGAAAGGATGAAAAGTCAAAATAAACTGTTCGCCGTTTTCGCAAGTGATAAAAAATAAATCATATGTATTTTTAATGCCTGTAACTCTACGATACACATCGGAAAATCGGCTAAACTCTTCGGCGTTGAATTCTCTTTCGTATATTTCAATTTGTATAATTTTAGAAGAATTAATAGAGTATTTTGAGTATAATGGTGGGGATTTTTCTACAGGAAAAGTTTCAATTTTAAAATCATAAAATACATCGCCATTATTGTTTTCAAAAAATCCGAATTTATAATCATTCGCAAACATAACACAAGCTTTTATGCACGAAATTTGCATATTCATCTCCATACTTTTAATTGACTGTTCATTAACATATAGTCTTGTGGAACTTACGAATAAAATTCTATCACCGAGCAAAATTTCTATTTTCAAGGATTCTATTGATGAAATCATAGGGCTTCTAGCGTAAATTGTAACGTATGTAAACAGGTGGGACTTTTTCCCGCCGTTGCACGGTCTCCGACCTGCAACGAACCTATCCAATTCTTCTTTTGGCTTTTGCATCATCTGATTGCAAAATAGGTAAAATCGACATAAATCTATGCATCTTCCGCCAAATAATTTTTGAAAGTCCCAAAACTGATAGCTTCTCCTGCTCTCCATTATCTATAAAAAATCATTCCAAAAATCATCACGCCCGTTTTAAAAAAGTCCCAACCAAACCGCCTTTCAATGCTGCTTTTATCCGCAGACTTTATATTGCTTTCTTCTTTCGATGCCAAAAAAATTCTTCGAAAATGAACCTCTCGAGCTTGAAAACGACTGGCCATCCTAAGCCCGTTTTGCCTCCTTTTATCCAACACCCATTTTACCCAAAAAAGCAATAAAAATCGAACGGCGGAAATCACCAAAGACGAAACCATTATTCTCAAAAAAAAGCTCAAAAAGTTATCTGGTGACAGAAATAATGGCCAGGAAAGTGTGTGAAAATGACGGAGCTGTTTTAAGTATTCAGGAAGCCAATTCGGGAGGAATACACAAGAAGATTATCAAAAAAAAGCACTGATGACGGCAATACTCCTAAATCCTTCAAACCTAATAACGGCGTGCCTTTCGGCCAACAATTGGGCGTACAATCAGGCTTACTCGTCGAGCAAAAACCCCACTCCAGGTTTCGGTCTAGCCCAGGCAGTAAACCTCGCCATTGCTACGATAAAACAATTCTGGATAGGTATGTGAAACGCTCCAAGAAAACTCTGTCAAGAACGACTGCTATAGTTTTAGAAATTCCACTTTTCGCTCACCACTTATCTTTGCAAGATGGTGTTACCTGTATTTGCCTATGGGCAAGCAATACTGCGGAAAGTGTGTAGTGATATTGATGCTTCATACCCCGAGCTGCCCAAGCTTCTTGAAGATATGTGGGAAACGATGTATCACACGAATGGTGTGGGTTTGGCCGCGCCGCAGATTGGCAAGCCCATTCGAGTTTTCATAGTGGACACGGAGCAGATTGTAGAAAATTTTGATGACGAAGACAAGGAAGATTTCCCCAATGAAAAACCAATCAAACAGGTTTTTATCAATGCTGAAAAGATTGAAGAAACCGGCGAACCTTGGGCGTATTGCGAAGGCTGCTTGAGCATTCCAAAGGTGCGGGAAGATGTGAATCGTCCGGAACATGTGCGACTGCGCTGGTTCAATGAAAATTTCGAACCTCAAGAAGGTAGCTTCGACGGTGTCACGGCGCGGGTCATTTTACATGAGTACGATCATATAGACGGCAAGCTTTTTATAGACTATTTGCCTCCCTTGAAAAAAAGATTACTCAAGAAAAAGTTGGATGATATTTCAAGCGGCAGAGTGAAAGTGGACTACCGAATGGTATTTCCCCGTTAAGTTTGCGCCTAGTTTTATATTCCTTTTCTGCCCGACGCCCTCACATATTCCGAAGCCGAGCTGATTACCCTTTTGCAAAGTGGTAGTCGGGAAGGCTTTAATTATCTGTACAAAAACTACAGTTCGGTGCTCTATGGCGTTATCTTTAAAGTCGTTTTAGATGAAGACACTGCGCAGGATGTACTCCAAGAAGGTTTTGTGAAAATCTGGAATAATATTGCCCAGTATGATGCTACTAAAGGACGCATCTATACTTGGATACTTAATATTTGCCGGAATGCCGCGATAGATAAACTTCGCTCTAAGGGCGAGATTATGAAGCGTAAAATCCAGAAAGGAGAGCATATCGTAGATAATCTCGCCAATACACGAAAGACAGAGCAACAGACTGATACTATAGGATTGAGAGCTATGGTTGCAGGACTAAAACCGGAATACGAAGCCATTGTAGATCTTGCCTATTACAAGGGTTATACTATGGATGAAATCAGCAAAACTTTAAGTGTCCCATTAGGTACGGTGAAGACCCGAATGCGGGCAGCAATGCAACAATTACGGCAGAAATTCGATGTTTAGATAAAGAAAGTGAACGCACAAGATTACATATCATCCGGACTACTCGAGGCGTACGTGCTGGGTAGTTTACCTTTCTCGGAAATGGAGCAGGTAGCAGGAGCTATGTGTCGTTTTCCCGAGGTAAAGCAGGAGATAGATTCTTTGGAATCGATGTTGCTAGCCGCTGCTGAAAAAGATGCTGTAACACCACCGCGTGCACTTGAAGAATCTATCTGGGCAGCCATTCAAAATGCACTTACTATACAACAAACAAATACTTCAGAAAAGGGTTCAACAATGGCTATTCCTCTCGAGGAAAACTTTGAAAGGCTTGCTGAAAAAGATGCTCCAAAGACGATTGCACTCTCTGGGAAAACAGGAATCGGTAATTGGGCCCGTGCCGCTGTTTGGGTAGCATTGGTTGGAAGTCTGGTTGGCAATTATTCCCTTTGGAATGGGCGCAATAATGACAAGCAAGAGGTAGCGGTTTTACAGCAAAAAATGCAAGGCATGAGTGCTGATCAAACTGCGCTCAACGATAAGATTGCTCGATATACCAAGGAAGCGGAAATGGCCGCCCAGCCCGGCATACAGCCGATAGCAATGTTGAGTACACAACCAGGTCATCCAATGGCCGCTACATTTTATTGGAATAAGGCAAAGCACATTGCTTTTGTGTCTGTACAAAAATTACCTCCGGCACCAGAGGGCATGCAATACCAACTTTGGGCAATAGTAGAAGGCAAGCCCGTTAGCCTTGGCATGATGGATAATTCCGTTGTTGCAAATGGTGGAATGCAAAGAGTACCTGATGCCGTGATGGCCGGACAAATCTTCTGTGTTTCATTGGAAAAAGAAGGTGGCAATCCAAGTCCGACTGCAGACAAAATCTATTTGATGGGCAAGATGCCGGCGTAGGTAACGTTTAAGCCTTTCTCGCTACTTCTGATTAAATCCCAAAGCCGTGAAGAGCTATGAAAAATGAAGCTGTGGACTTTTCCCATTTTCAAATTTCACACTACCTTTCTTGGTTCAAATTTGAATGCAAAATGCCCACTATCGACCGAGTCGAGAGCGGGCATTTCATCTTTTGACTATTGACTTTCGTCTTTTGCCAATTGCCTTTTGCTAATTGCCAATTGCCTTTTGCCAATTGCCTTTTGCCAATTGCCTTTTGCTAATTGCCTTTTGCTAATTGCCTTTTGCCAATTATTTCGCAGGTGGCAACAACACGCCGTCAATCACATGGATAATACCGTTAGCCGCCTCAATTGTTCCTATAATTTTCGCAGTACCATTTACATAGGTATTCCCGTCTTTTTTGGTGATGGTCACCTTTCCTCCATTCACCTCGCCTAATACTTTTCCATCTTCCAAAGCGTCCATTTTGAACACTCCAAGCGAAACGTGATATTGAAGTATATCCGCCAGATCTTCTTTCTTTTCAGGCTTCAAAAGACCCGCCAAAGTACCGGCAGGCAATTTATCAAAAGCTGCATTGGTAGGCGCAAAAACAGTGAATGGGCCGGCATTACTAAGCGCGTCCACAAGGTCGGCAGCTTTGATGGCCGCAACAAGTGTAGTATGGTCTTTGCTTCCCATGGCCACTTGCACTACGTTCTTTTGAGACGCATCATCGGATACGCCAGATTGGCCCGTCGTTGCGGGAGTGTTTTCTGTTTGCGTGGTGCTTGTGGGTGAGGTTGGATGTTCATTGCAGGCAGCAAGGGATAGGCACAATGCAGCTAGCAAGGAGATTGAAATGGCTTTCATGTTAATTTGGTTTTGTTTAGAGTGGATTCAAAAGTAAAAACCGGCCGAAACAGCATTTATGAGTAAAGCCATCATATTCTGTGAGTTTTATCATTTGTTTGCAGTAGAAGATTTTGTTTTTATGCACTTCATCGCGTAAGTGTAGTAATCGGGCCCAACCCATTCTACTTCAATCTCTTTTATTTGCCCATGCCTTAGCCGAGATATTTCTGCTCTATCCAATCAATCATTCTGGCGGAACAAACCTTCGAATTCCCGAGGCAACTTCAGCTCCCTGCCCCGCCTTTTCCTGTATGGGTGAGTGCAGGGTAATTCCATTTCCAAAAAGTTGATAGGTACGGCACTTCTCTGTTCATTCAATTATATCGAAACGCCAAATTAGCCACGGAAGTGTAAAAAGAATCCGTAGTGAAACTGCAATGTAAATTCTGCGGAAAAAACATGCTTCATTTCGTTAAAAATGGTATCTTGTGGGTTATAATTATCCGCTACTTTTTTTGAAATCAAATCTACTATGCAAATGTTCAAAAATCTACTTACAAAGGCAGCAATTGGCTTGAGTATCTGTGCGTTTTTTCTGCTGTCCGGAGCAGTGGCGCAAGCTCAGACACCTGGCTATTACACGGCGACAACATCAAGCTATAATAACTATCCCTTCAACGGAGGCACCTCAGGTGGGAGTATGTGCCAGTTTCTGTACCTGCCGTCCAATTTCAGCTCAACACCACCAACCGGCGGGATGTTGATTACGACCATCTATTTTTATACTGGAAATGCGGGATCTTATAACTATTCCAACATGCTGATAAAGCTGGGGAATACAACGATGACTGCGCTTTCCAGCGGTACCTGGAATACAGGATTGACAACTGTTTATTCTCAATCAAGCGTTTCCTGGAGTTGGACTTCTGGCACTTGGTATGCTATCACGCTTTCAACACCGTTTTTCTATAATGGTGGTAACTTAATTGTTGAAGCATCCCAAGCTGGCACTTCAAACTTCACCGGCGGAATGGGAGTTAATTACTTTGCATCAACTACTACTGCACGTATGTACGGAATCACAGGAAATACGAGTTCTCAGGGAGCTGACACTTATCCACTTTCATTTGGTTTTGATTTAATACCCGCAGCCTGTAGCGGTACTCCTTCTGCACCTACTGTAGTCACTCCTCCATTCCCACCAACAGCACCTTTGTGTGCTGGATCCACTACTACACTTACCGCGTCAAATCCTAACCTAGGCAACGGCCTCTCCGTACAATGGCAAATCAGCAGCGGCGGCAGTAGCGGCCCTTGGGCTAATGTGACCAATGGTAGCGGCGCAACTACCCTTTCTTATACTACTGGTGCAGTGTTGGCTCCTACTTATTACCGCATGGGCGTTACTTGTTCCAACAGCAATCTCACTACTTATAGCGCTCCTTATTACCTACTCACTGGTGCCCCTATCCCAAGCA